>CADBTD010000123.1 GCA_902797535.1 uncultured Ruminococcus sp.
CATGAAAGCCGGCAGAGCCGCAGACAGTTCCGAAGAAAACAAGCACGCCAATGAATTTATAAATATACTCAAGGAGCAGTACTGAAAACGCACATATCGGACAAGGACAGATACTTGACAGTGCAGGTATCTGTCCTTTATCATATCATCCGCTGTACGACTCGACTGCCGCGCTGTTTTAACATAAGTTATCAGATATCTCTGTCACGGTCACGCTTTTTCAGCAGGATCATGACAAATGCCATTGCGAGGAATACCGCAGGAACGCCTATAGTCAGGATATCGCCTGTTTTCGGACTGTCGCCGTTATCGGCAACTGTTGTACTTCCCGTACCGCCGCTGCCGCCTGTATTCCCTGCTGTACCTGCGTTTTGACTGCCTGCGCTCTGATTTCCGGCGGCAGAACTTGCCGAAGTGCTTTCTGTACTGCCTGCTGATGAACTGTCAGCAGTTTCGGCAGCCGCACTGCTGTCCGAGGACGTGTCCGCCGAACAATAGATTTATTCTTTTACGGATGTTCGCCTATTGGAAACTTATTTTGAATGTAAGGGTATCCCTGTATGCACCCGCATATATCCTTGAAGGCTCTGCCGACCAGCTTGTATTGTCAAGGCTGTGGATCATTTATAATACATATTTTCCGTTTTTTGCTCCCCCCCTCTTGACAAACGCGGAATAATATGCTATAATAAAAACAACAGATGGCAGACTCATAGTCAGACATGGAGAATCGTACTCCTACGTTTATGGGTGCATCTGCTTTTTTTTATTTCGGTACACAACCATATAAAGGTCTTATTTCGCTGTACGAAGTAAGACCTTTTTCATATATGAAAATATACATTTTAACTCTTGAATAATCTTCGCAAGTGTGGTACAATAAAGCCATAGACCATTTTTCCGCGGCAGTACTGCCGGAACATTTATCAGGATATCATTATGAAAAACAAGATATACATAATAAACAAAACCGGAGCAAAGCAGATAACAGACAGCTGTCATGATGCTTATGTCGCCGAGATAGACGGCAGATCGATACAAAGTGAAATTGACTGGCTTTATACTGTCGCCGAATCATTTCACTTTCCTGTTTACGATGAGATCGAACACAAGATGACCTTCTGGTATAAGGGTGCGTATGCAGACAGGACCTCACACAAACTCAATTGGGAGGGCTTTGAGGACCTACTGTGCGACCTGTCCTGGATACCTCACAAAAGGGTACTGCTGATAATATACAACTGCTCCGAAATGCTCACAGATGACAGAGAAGCAAAGGAATATATTATAAACGCTCTGCGTGAGCGAATACTTCCCTGGTGGAGCTCGGATGTGGAAAAATATGTGGTAAACGGTGAAAAAAGAGAGTTTTCAGTGTATCTTGCAGACTGAGCCTTATAGCTAAAGGACGGTGAAACATGAAAAAGGTATATGTAGCCATTGACCTGAAATCCTTCTATGCATCGGTGGAGTGTGCAAAATTAGGCCTTGATCCGCTAAACACAAACCTTGTGGTGGCTGACCTCAGCCGCACCGAAAAGACAATATGCCTTGCAGTTTCTCCGTCACTCAAGAGCTTCGGGATATCGGGCAGGGCAAGACTTTTTGAGGTGATACAGAAAGTATCTGAGGTCAACGAACAGCGTCGCCTCGAATTTGCAAAGAAGTGGGGCCCGGAGACCAAACTTGCGGGGTATACCTATATTTACTCCGAACTAATGGAAGACCCGTCGATGGGTCTTGACTATCTTATCGCTCCTCCCCGTATGCAGCACTACATGGACGTAAGCACTCAGATATACGGCATCTATCTGAAATACGTCGCCCCCGAGGATATTTTCGCATACTCCATCGACGAGGTGTTTATCGACGCTACGGGGTATCTCGGCATATACAACACCGACGGTCACGGCTTTGCCCGTATGCTGATACAGGACGTGCTGAAAACCACAGGCATCACCGCCACAGCAGGCATCGGCACAAATATGTTTCTCTGCAAGGTGGCTATGGACATCGTGGCAAAGCATATCCCTGCGGACAAGGACGGAGTGCGTATCGCAGAACTTGACGAACAGACATTCAGGGAAAAATGGTGGTCGCATACGCCGATCACGGATTTCTGGAGAGTAGGTGCAGGTACGGCAAGACGCCTTGAAACACTCGGCATATACACTATGGGCGACGTGGCAAGGTGGTCGCTTGACCTGTATCACATAGGACGGCTGTACAAGCTGTTCGGCAAAAATGCGGAACTGCTCATAGACCACGCCTGGGGCATAGAACCGACGACCATAGCCGATGTGAAAGCCTACAAGCCGTCAAACAACAGCATATCGTCGGGGCAGGTACTTCAGGAGCCCTGCGGTCATGAGCGCACACGGCTCATAGTATGGGAAATGGCGGATATGCTGTCCCTTGACCTGGTCAACAAGGGACTTGTGACCGATCAGATAGTTCTTACGATAGGCTATGACCGTGAAAGCCTTGCGGACGGACACTATCAGGGCGAGGTGGTAACAGACCACTACGGCAGGCAGGTCCCGAAGCACGCCCACGGCACACAGCGCCTTGACAGGCACACCTCCTCCACACGGAAAATGACAGAAGCCACAATGGCGCTCTTTGACCGTATCTTCGACAAGACCCTGTTTGCAAGACGGATAAACCTTGTTGCCTGCAATGTCATCAGGGAAAGCGATATCCCCGAGAAAGAATCCTATGAGCAGCTTGACTTTTTCAGCATCGACACTGCGGAAAAGGAATTCGAGGAAAATGAAAAGGCGCTCGAAAAGGAACGTGCCATACAGGAGGCTATGCTGAAGATCAAGCACAAATTCGGAAAGAATGCCGTACTGAAAGG
>CADBTD010000124.1 GCA_902797535.1 uncultured Ruminococcus sp.
ACATCATCCCAGGGAACAGTACGACCGCATCCGGGACAAAAATTCGGGAAGAAAATGTCAAGTATAAAGTCAGAACAAAGTATTCTCGGCCTCTTCATGAGAATTTAGCTCCTTCAGTAATTCCTTCAGACAGGTATATCTCAGCGTTCTTCTGTTATTGTCTATCATAAAATCAACACGTCTGTTATCACCGACGATTATAAGCAGTTTCTTTGCCCTTGTTACTGCTGTATAAAGAAGATTACGGTAATACAATTTGTCATATCCGCCGAAAACAGTCAGAATAACGGCATCAAACTCACTTCCCTGGCTCTTATGAACTGTTATAGCATAAGCAAGCTCGAGGTTTTTAAGCATCTCCATATTATACACAGCTTCTCTGCCGTCAAAATCTATCGTAAGTGTTTTAAGGATCTTGTTGCAGGATATTATCCTTCCTATATCACCATTAAAAATACCTGCGCCCGTATCGCTCTTTTCGCCCTTTTGCTTTTTCCACACTATATCATAATCATTTTTTGTCTGCATGACCTTATCACCTGTTCTATATGTGAATAACGGTGTTTTGATCTCACTTTTTCCGTTTTTGGGCGGATTAAGTTCAGCCTGAAGACGTTTGTTAAGTTCAACTGTTCCTGCAGGTCCTTTTCTTGTGGGTGAAAGTACCTGTATATCATCAAAAGGAGAAAAGTTATATGCTTTTGGAAGTCTTGTCTTGCAAAGATCGGACGTAAGTGATTGCAGAGAATCATAGTCCATTCTCTGCATAAAAAAGAAATCGTTGTCCTTCTGCTTAAGATCAATGTGTTCTCCTCCAACAATTTTATGAGCGTTGGTAACTATTGCACTTTTCTGTGCTTGTCGGAATATCTGAGTTAATTTCACAACAGGCATTACACCGCTGTCCATAATATCTTTCAGAACATTTCCTGCGCCTACACTCGGAAGCTGATCTGAATCACCTACAAGTACCAGCTTACAAGTCAGCTTTATTCCTCTAAGCACAGCCTCAAACAAAAGAGTATCTACCATTGACATCTCATCTATGATAAGTGCATCACAGTCAAGCATATTATTTTCATCATGAACAAATCTTAAATTTCCGTCTGAAGTAGGTTTTACTTCTAAAAGTCTGTGAAGAGTTTTGGCGTCATAGCCTGTAAGATCAGTAAGCCTTTTTGCTGCTCTGCCTGTAGGTGCAGCTATCATAACATTCATACCCTGCTGCTTATAAAGATCTATGATCGCATTAAGTGTAGTAGTCTTACCTGTACCCGGGCCTCCGGTTATCACAAGAAAACCGTATGACAATGATAAATTGATCGCTTCACGCTGTTTTTCTTCGTATTCTATATTATTTTTCTTTTCATTAAGATCGATCACAGAAGAAAAATCCATCTTGCTGTCGTATGAGCATTCTTTCATTACCGTAAGACGTTTTGATATATAATCATCTGCTTTATAATAATCATATAGCATGATAAAGCGTCTTCCATTCTTGATATAGCAAAACAGAGTTTCTTCTTCAAGCTCATCGGCAAGGACTTTGTCAAATCTATCAGTTTCTATCTCAAGAAAATCACAAGTTATCTTTGAAAGCTTGTCAATCGGAAGACAGGTATGCCCGGAATCCGCATTAGCTTTCAGCACACAGCTTATCCCCGCTCTTATCCTGTCATCGCTGTCCTTTGGTATCTCAAGCTGTTTGGCAATTATATCTGCTTTTACAAATGATACATCTACATTATCTGAGCAAAGCACATATGGATTAGACTTAATTAGTTTTTCAGCCGCATCTCCCCATTTTTTATAAGCAGCTATACCCGCTGACATAGGTATACTATAGTTTGAAAGAAAGATCATCAATGTTCTGACAACAAAAGTCTTTCTGAACGCTTTGGAGATCTTTTCAGCTTTTGACGGACTGATCCCGTCGATCTCACATAGTCTTTCAGGCTGATTTTCCAATACATTAAGTGTATCATCACCAAATCGCTTTACAAGGCTCCTTGCTGTAACAGGGCCTATACCCTTTATCGCACCGCTTGCAAGGTACTTTTGAATAGCAGCAGCACTTGTAGGCAAACGTCTTTCGCAAAGCTCACACTGAAACTGATCACCATATTTTTGGTTGACAGTGTAATATCCGGTACAAACAAGCTCCTCACCTTCCTCGACATTACCGAGGTCACCTACAACTGATATAAGATCCACATCAGTTCTTAGCATTATGACGCAGAAACCTGTATCTTCACTGCGGAATATTATACTGTCAACTTCGCCTTCAAGCTTTTCAAGTTCTTGTTTTTCCATAATGCTCCTATGTAAAATACTTCCTAATGATATAATCCTTCAATGCCGAAATATGTACGGTCCTTACACAGCTTAATTCAGTTTCAAGCCTTCTGGCCGTAAATACATTTGAACAAGGCTCATCCAATATAAGCAGGATCTCTTTAGTATCGATATCACTGGACATCATTTCGTCCCAGTAGATCGCTCTTACACGTCTTTCAAGCAGTCTGTCTTCCGGCTTGACAGGAACTGCTATAAATTGCCTGAAAGAACCCTGCAGCTTTATTTTACGGTGTTTAAAATATAGGCAAATAAAGACCGCTATAATAAGAATTAATATAACTGCTGCACCTAACATAGTATCACCTTCCGATAGGTTTTACTATATAATATGAGATCAATGCATTAAATGCTACATCAAATCAGCAAAAAGGACGCTTCCATCAGAAAGCGTCCCGAATTTGTTTACATTCTATCAGCCGTTAGCCTTCTTAGCAGCTATATCGGCAAGAGCATCCTTTCTGGAAAGGCTTATCTTGCCCTGACTGTCTATATCCATTACCTTTACAACGATCTCATCGCCAACGGATACAACATCTTCTACCTTTTCTACTCTCTGATTATCGAGCTTGGAAATGTGGCAAAGTCCGTCCTTTCCGGGAGCGATCTCGACAAAAGCACCGAAGTTCTTGATAGAAACGACCTTACCCTTGTAGATAGCGCCGATCTCAGGATCATTAGCTATAGTATTAATGATGGATATTGCTCTGTTAGCCTTATCAAGATCAAGACCTGAAACAAATACGTTACCGTCTTCATTGATATCGATCTTAACATCGCATTCAGCGGATATCTTCTG
The DNA here is from genome assembly GCA_902797535.1 of uncultured Ruminococcus sp. Lineage (GTDB taxonomy): Bacteria > Bacillota > Clostridia > Oscillospirales > Ruminococcaceae > YE71. The sequence continues at coordinate 3,155 of CADBTD010000124.1, forward strand.
GATGACCTTTCCGCCTGAACCGATAACTTCTCTGATCTTGTCAACAGGCACCTTGGTGGTAAGCATCTTGGGAGCCCACTTGTTAACAGTCGGACGAGGCTCGGGAATTGCCTTGAGCATGACCTCGTCAAGTATATAATCTCTTGCCTTGTGAGTCTTAGCAAATGCTTCCTTGATTATATCATAAGTAAGTCCGTCGACCTTGATATCTACCTGTATAGCAGTGATACCGTTCTTTGTACCGCCTACCTTAAAGTCCATATCGCCGTAGAAGTCTTCCAGTCCCTGGATATCTACCATTGTCATCCACTCACCGTTTTCCTTGGTGATAAGACCGCAAGATATACCTGCAACAGGAGCTTTTATCGGAACACCTGCATCCATGAGAGCAAGAGTAGAACCGCAGATAGAACCCTGAGATGTTGAACCATTAGAAGAAAGCACCTCAGATACCATTCTTATAGCATAAGGGAAATCTTCAACTGACGGAATAACAGGAGCGAGTGCCTTTTCAGCAAGTGCACCATGGCCGATTTCACGTCTTCCGGGTCCTCTTGAAGGCTTGGTCTCGCCTACGGAATAACTTGGGAAGTTATAGTGATGGATATATCTCTTGGTAACCTCTTCATCTATACCGTCAAGCTTCTGAGCATCACTTACAGGACCTAAGGTGCAGATGGTAAGCACCTGAGTCTGACCTCTTGTGAAAAGTCCCGAGCCGTGAACTCTCGGAAGAAGTCCAACTTCGGAAGCAAGAGGTCTGATCTCATCAATTCCTCTGCCGTCAACGCGCTTGCCCTCATAGAGCCAGTTACGAACGATCTTCTTCTGGAGCTTGTAAAGAACTTCATCAAGCATAGCTGCCTGATCAGGATACTGCTCGTCATATTTTTCATGAACAGCATCATATATAGGCTTTAGTCTTGCATCACGAACAGTTTTATCATCGGTATCAAGAGCGACCTTGACCTGTTCACCGACCATAGCTTCAACAGCATCAAAAAGGTCATGATCTATTTCCATAGACTGGAATTCAAACTTAGGCTTGCCTATCTGTGCCTTGATATCATTGATAAATGCGATCAATTTCTTGATCTCGGTATGACCTGCAATTATAGCCTCAAGCATCAGATCGTCGGGCACCTCGTCAGCACCTGCCTCGATCATAACTATCTTTTCCATTGAACCTGCAACTGTAAGGTTAAGTCTGTTGTTTGCTCTCTGCTCAAGAGTAGGATTGAGTACGATCTCGCCGTCAACAAGACCAACACTGATACCTGCAATAGGGCCATTCCAAGGAATATCAGAAATAGCTATAGCTATAGAAGCTGCACACATTCCTGCGATCTCAGGTGAACAGTCAGGATCAACTGCCATAACAGTCATGACAACCGAAACATCATTTCTCATATCCTTAGGGAAAAGAGGTCTGATAGGGCGGTCGACCATACGAGAAGCAAGTATCGCCTTATCAGTCGGCTTGCCTTCCCTCTTAGTGAAGCTTCCAGGTATCTTGCCTACAGCATAGAGCTTTTCTTCAAAATCCACGGAAAGCGGAAAAAAGTCAATGCCGTCACGGGGCTTTGCAGAAGCGGTAACATTAGCCATGACTACGGTTTCACCATAGCGAACCCAGCATGAACCGTTTGCAAGTCCGCAGGTCTTACCGGTCTCAACAACAAAGGGTCTTCCTGCGTATGTAGTTTCAAATTTTCTGTAATTCTCAAACATTGTTCAACCATTCCTTTCGTATTGAAATGCCGCAGGAACGGTGAACGTATTTAGCAATAAACACAGCATAAATCCGACTGCTTTTATGCTCTGTTTATCGCTAAGCTTTGTTCACCGTTGCCTATTTTCCAAAACCTATAAAAACACGCAAAGGCAGGAGCGGGAAACCGCCCTGCCTGCATGATCTTAAGCTATTACTTACGGATGCCGAGCTTGTCGATAACAGTTCTGTATCTTTCGATATCCTTGCTCTTTAAGTAGCTGAGAAGGTTTCTTCTCTTACCAACCATCTTGAGCAGACCTCTTCTTGAGTGATGATCCTTTTTGTGAACCTTCAGGTGCTCGGTAAGGTCGTTGATCCTCTTGGTGAGGATAGCGATCTGAACTTCAGGAGAACCTGTGTCGGTCTCATGAGTTCTGTTAGCTTCAATAACAGCTGTCTTTTCGTCTTTTCTTAACATAACAATACCTCTTTCTCAGATCTTTACGATCCATATTATTTCCGACAAGGAAGTATACGGCAGGTATTTTCTCATAAAGAGCATGACCCGTAAACTGCCTATGCGGTATTTTCCGGCTGCGTACAATTACGCAACAAACTAATTATACACTGTTTTAGCCATCTTGTAAATAGCGTTCATGAAAAATTTACATTCCCCGGTTCAACGATTCAGATAAGACCATTCTGCTGTTTTGCTGCAGTTAAAGTATTCTGCATAAGCATTGCGATAGTCATAGGTCCTACTCCGCCGGGAACAGGCGTGATATAGCCTGCCTTATCCTTGCAGTCATCAAAATCAACATCACCGCAAAGTTTTCCGTTTTCATCCCTGTCCATACCAACATCAATGACGACCGCACCTTCCTTGATATAATCCGCAGTTATCATCTTAGGTCTGCCCACAGCAGCCACAAGAATATCCGCCTGTGAGCATACAGCTTTAAGGTCCTTAGTCTTGGAGTGACAGATCGTAACTGTTCCGCTTTCATGTAAAAGCAGCATTGCCATAGGCTTTCCGACGATATTGCTTCGGCCGATTACTACACACTGCTTGCCTGATACCTCAACACCTGTTGAATGGATAAGTTCCATTACGCCTGCAGGCGTACACGGCAGAAAGCTGTAATCGCCTATCATGATCTTTCCTACATTAACGGGATGGAAAGCGTCAACATCTTTTTCTGCCTTGATGTTGTCGATGATGACTTTATCATTGAGATGCTTCGGCAAAGGCAGCTGAACAAGTATCCCGTTAACTTTAGGATCATTATTAAGAGTATCCACAAGTTCAAGGAGCTGTTCTTCAGTAGTTTCTTCCGGAAGTGCATATTCATATGACTTGAAGCCTACAGCTTCACATGCAAGCTTTTTGTTGCGAACATATACTTTTGATGCAGGGTCCTCACCTACGATAACAACAGCGAGTCCAACCTCAATGCCTTTTTCAGCTTTTAATGCAGCCGCTTCTTTAGCTATTCTCGCCTTAACATCTGCCGATACCTGTTTTCCGTCAATGATCTTGCTCATATTCTTTCCGTCCTTTCAGATTATATTTACTATAACAAAGCTGATCACTTTTCAACTTCGTCTATGCTTTTGATATACTTGAACTCAATTATGTCAGCTGAATCATTCTGCTGTCCTTCAAGCTCATCTTTTAAATTATTTTCATCATCAATGATGAAATAAATGCATTTACAGCCATATTCCGATGCCTTTTTCATGAAATGGTCTGCTACCCATTTGGTATCTTCGGGGTCATTTTCAAAACCGTTTCTTGTATCGGCAGTATAGCTGCACTTATGCTCTTTGATTATATCAAGAGCCTTTTCAAGAGGTGCTCTGTAATCATCACCCTTGCAGAACTTTTTCCAGGTGACGAGCACTGTTTCATGCTCTTTGAGATATTCTACATCGCAGTATTCCGAAGAATAATCCTTTTCACCTTTCTGCTCATCGGGATCATCCAAAATAGACTTATAATCCTCTGAACTTTCCGGCATATCAACAGCCATTCCGCCGAATTTATCGGCGTATTCATTTTTCAGTATAGCAAGTTCATCAGATTTTCCGCTTGCTTTGGCAGCCTTTATCTTTTCTTTAAGAGCTTTTTTCTCTGCACGAAGTTCATCTGCCTTTACCTTAGCTCTTTCCTTGGCAGCATCACCGAATCTTTCATTGTATTCCTTTTCAAGCTCAGCAAAGCTCTCGCCCTTTTTCTTAGCCTCACTGATCTTTGATTTTAATTCTTTTCGTGCTTTTTCACCTGCTTCATACTCTTCAAGTGCGGCAAGCTGTCTTTTTGATAGTTCAGTCTGATAGAAGAACTTATAATTACTGCGTTTTACCGAACTTCTGAATACGATAATGAGAATGACCGATGCGAATACACAAGCACCTGCAACAAGCTGTGATATCTTAATATTTGCAATATAGAGAGAATCAGTCCTTGTTCCTTCAATAAAGAAGCGCCCAAGTCCGTACAGCCCTATATACATAAGAAATATTTCTCCGTCAAACTTTCTGTGATAAAAATATAAATGCAGTACTACAAAGCAAAGTGCGCACCATAAAGACTCATACAAAAAGCAGGGATGAACCGGTGCAAATGAACTTACTTTTCCTCCAAGCTCATCATAATTCTGCGCAATATAGCTTATTGTCTTTGAACTCATCATACCCCAGGGCGCATTCGTGTTTGCACCAAAAGCTTCCTGATTAAAAAAGTTGCCCCATCTTCCCAGACTCTGTCCTATAAGAAAACACGGAGCAACAACGTCAAGCAGAGGCGACAGCTTTAATCCTCTGAGTTTGGCTACAGTTCCACCGACTAATATAGCCCCTATTATTCCGCCGTATATTGCCAGTCCGCCTTCACGGAAATTGAAAAAATCCTTGAAAGTAAGTCTGTCGCTGAATGCGATAAAATATACACGCAATCCAATAATAGCACCAATAAAACCTGTAAGAACAGCATCCGTTGCACGGTCGGGATCGATTCCCACCGACTTCATCTTTCTGAAACCGTACATCATTGCAAAAAGAAGTCCCATAGCGATAAGAAATCCATACCAATATATCTTGAAATTAGTACCGGGTATAGTCAGTAATTCTCTGTTTATGGTTATTCCCTCACGAAAAATATTATCTGAACCTCCGAAATTCGGGAAATACACTTTATCGGGGTTTTCCTGTATTTTTTGAAGCACCTCGTCGCTGACCTGATCAGCAAAGTGCAATAATGTCAAATGCATTTTATGTCATTTCCTTTCCTTTTATCTTATAATTGATAAAGTCACAGCGTCTTCCCTGAACAGATCCCGAACAGCTGCTTCAACATCAGAAAGTGTTACTTCGGCAAGCACTCTTTCCTGTGAGAAAGCATCCTCACCAATAAAATGATAAGCAAGCATATTTTCAGCATACGACTCCGGACTGTTCATGCTTCTTACAGTAGCACCAAATTCCGACTTTTTGAGCAGTTCAAAATCCTCCTCATCAAAACCGTTTATCTTTGCCTCTTCAATTGCATCGCATACAAGCTCGAAAACTCTTTCAGGTTCCTGCGACTCACCTGAAAGAATAAGTGAGAAGAACCCTTTTCCATCAAATACTTCATGCGAGAGTGTACCTGTGATCAGCTTTTCATCACGAAGCTTTTTTGCTAAAGGTGACATCCGTCCTGTCAGCAAAGTCAGCATAAGCTCAGCAACAGTTTCTTTTCTGAGCATTTCAGATTCGCTGCAGGGTACACATTTGAAGCCGATATTGAACACAGGCATTCCTACCTTGAAATTTTCTTCGACCTTGTCTTTGATGACTGTTAAAGGCTCATCAGGCATTTTTACTTCTACATTTTTGTCTTCGCATGGCTTAAGATATTCATCACAGATCGATATTACCTCATCAACATCAAAATTTCCCGCAACAGCAAGGGCCATGTTATGAAGATCATAAAAAGCATAATAGCATTTATAAAGAAGCTCCGGAGTTATCATTGCAATAGACTCCTCACTTCCTGCTATATCTACTCTTACGGGATGATTACGGTACATAGTATTAAGCAAATTAAAGAAACACTTTCTTTTTGGAAGATCAAGTGTCATTCTGATCTCCTGAGCTATTATGCCGCGTTCTTTATCAACATTTTCCTGAGTAAAAAACGGCTTTTGAACAAAATCCAGCAGTATTTTCAGCGAATCCGCAAAATTATCCGTACAGTTGAACAGATATATCGTATTCTCGAAACCTGTCATAGCGTTTCCGTCTGCGCCTGTTTTGGCATAAAGTTCAAAAACGTCCGAATCTTCATTTTCAAACAATTTGTGCTCAAGATAATGAGCGATACCATCGGGAACAGTAATAAAATCTTCGTCATCTATCGTTTTGAAGCAGTTGATTATAGAACCGTAATCAGTGCCAAACATTGCAGAAGTCATAGCGAAATCCTTCATAGGTGCAAGCAAAAGTGTCAGTCCCGATGAGTGATCTACGACCTTATAGCTTTCTCCTGTGCGTTCATTTGTTACAGTTCTTACAACAGTCTTATTCATTTTCATTGCCTCCTTCCGTATTATCGGGCAGAAGCATATAAACAGTATCAAGAGTGTAAGAGCAGATCGCATTTTTCACTCGTTCAAGTGTTACTTCTTTAACAAGTTCCTCTGCCTGTTG
>CADBTD010000125.1 GCA_902797535.1 uncultured Ruminococcus sp.
GCGGGAGTACCGATACGAACACCGCTTGTTACGAAAGGCGACTCGGGGTCATTGGGGATAGCGTTCTTATTTACGGTGATATATACCTCGTCAAGGTCATGCTGGAGCTGCTTGCCTGTGATTCCGAAAGGACGAAGGTCTGCAAGCATCAGGTGGTTGTCTGTGCCGCCCGAAACAAGGTCGAATCCGCGTGCAACAAGTCCCTTTGCAAGAGCCTGTGCGTTCTTTACTATCTGCTCACCGTAAGCCTTGAACTCAGGCTTGAGAGCCTCACCGAAGCATACCGCCTTGCCTGCGATGACGTGCATAAGAGGTCCGCCCTGTGTACCCGGGAATATAGCGGAATTTATCTTCTTTGCGAGAGCCTCGTCGTTTGTAAGGATAAGGCCGCCTCTGGGTCCTCTGAGGGTCTTATGTGTAGTGGTAGTTGTGATATCTGCGTAAGGTACAGGCGATACGTGCTGACCTGCAGCAACAAGTCCTGCGATATGTGCCATATCCACCATGAAGTAAGCGCCTATTGCCTTAGCTATCTGAGATATACGCTCAAAGTCTATAGCTCTCGGATATGCTGAAGCGCCTGCTACGATGAGCTTAGGCTTTACTTCCTTAGCCTGTGCCTCAAGGGCGTCATAATCGATAAAGCCGTTGTCGTCAACGCCGTAGGGAACGAAGTTGAAGTACTTGCCCGAGATATTTACGGGTGAACCGTGAGTAAGGTGACCGCCGTTGTCAAGGCTCATACCCATAACGGTATCGCCCGGCTGAAGCAGTGCAAAGTATACTGCTGTGTTTGCCTGTGCGCCCGAGTGAGCCTGTACGTTTGCGAACTTAGCACCGAACAGCTTGCACGCACGGTCGATAGCTATCTGCTCTACCACGTCAACACATTCGCAGCCGCCATAGTAGCGCTTTCCGGGGTAGCCCTCTGCGTACTTATTGGTGAGAACGCTGCCCATAGCTGCCATTACGGCAGGAGAAACGATATTCTCGCTTGCGATAAGCTCTAAGTTGCGGCGCTGTCTTGCAAGCTCGGCGTCCATTGCCTTGCCTACTTCTTCATCAAAGTCCTTAACAAATCCGATAGTGTCCAACATCTTTGCCATTGGTATGATCTCCTTATACGTCATTTTCCTTCGGGGCACACCTCGCCCGTACTGAATATTATTATACAATATTTTCATCACAATTGCAAGGGGTTTTGTGAATTTTTTTGTAGATTCGGAGTTCATATTGATAAAAGAGTTGAGAATCAATAGATATGTCCCGTTCTGTCTGATTCATCTGTTTCCTCGGCAACAACAAAAGCTCTTCTAATATGAATCCACCACTCTCCATATGTCACTTCACACCAATATGGCTGCTCTTCCGTATTAATACTATTTGTTTCTCCCTCAGTCCATTCTCTTATAAGCAGATACGTACTCCAAGAATCACCGGAAGCCTCAAACGACTCTTTTTGCTTTTCGGTAATATACCCCCTTTCGAGTGCTTTATCTACAGAACATATTATATGTACTTGTTTATACTGACATATTTCATCTTCAACCAAACCATCACTTGGAACAAATAGAAATTCAGGGATGTATAAGCTTTGATAAATATTTTTATAATATCTCCCTTTAAGGTCATGTTCAAAAATATACTCCTCAAACATCTGACGTTCCTCGGGGTCGAGAGAATCCGGTGACACTTCCTTACAGGCTGTCAGCTTTGAAAAAACTTCACTATTAACTTCATAATAAGGCTTTTCTTCTTTAATTGTTGTAGTTGTTTCATGTTCGGTCTTTGAAGATGCGGTTGTTGTGGCAGTAGTGGTTTCGGGCTTCTCTTCCGCTGTGGTTTCAGCAGGCACGGTGATCTCCGCAGAAATTTCGGGTGCAGTAGACGTATCGGACTGTGTTCCCGTACTGCCGCAGGCGGTGAGTGTCAAAGCAGCTATTAAAGCTAAAAGTGCGGTGTTTTTTTCATAAATATCAACCTCTCAATATGAATGATATATATTTTATTATATCACTCATTAAGAAAGTAAGGTTAACGGTTTGCCGACAAGTTTTTTCTGCAAAAAGTGCTATTATTATATATAATATGACATTCGTGGAAAGGACAGCTGGTTATGATGAACATTTCCGAGGCAGTAGCCGAGCGCATCATAGGGCTTTGCATTGAGCGCAGCATAACCGTGAACAAACTGTCTACCATGTCGGGAGTAACACAGTCAACGGTCAACGACATAGTCAATCACCGCGCCAAGAATATCGGCATCGTTACTATAAAAAAACTCTGCGACGGTCTTGATATTACCATCACAGAATTCTTCGATACCGAGACATTCCGTACCCTCACCCAGGAGATGTACTGACACTGTAAACAAATTATTAAGAGCCTTGACTTGAAGCGCTTTTTATTGTATAATATTTATGCTGATTTTATGCTGGTATGGCTCAGTTGGTAGAGCAGCGCATTCGTAATGCGCAGGTCATCGGTTCGAGTCCGATTACCAGCTTGAAGGTGACCCCCGATCTCACGCAGTTTTTGCGAGGTCGGGGGTTATTTGTTATATTGAAGTGTCGCTGTTTGGTCATAGTTTGGTCATAGCGGCACTTTTTTTATATCACTTGACTGTTTTTTAGTTCGTCTTCTTTGCTTCCTTTATGAACGGTCAGCATATTCTGAAGTACGTTCGCCGCCTCTTCATCAGCTTCAGCTACAACATGAAGATACTTGTTTGTAGTTGTAATGTCGCCGTGTCCGAGCCTGCCCTGTACCTGCTTCAGACTTACACCGCCGTAAAGCAGCAAGGTCGCCGAAGTGTGACGCAGACTGTGGAATTTACGGTGCTTCAGCCCGTTCTTTGCAAGAAACTTTGTAAACCACTGTGTAACTGTGTCCGGGTGGAGTATTTCACCGTCCCACTGCGTGAATATCCAGTCCCTTTCTTTCCATAGATCACCAAGTTTTTCAGCCTCTTTTGCCTTTTCTGCCTGCAGTTCGTCCAGTAGCTTTATGCACTCGGCAGGAACAGAGACAGAGCGTGCTTCAAAATCCTTCGGGGGTTTGGTGTCAATCGGCTGCCCCTTTACTTTATACGCGGCGCGTTCGATCGAGATCTTCTTTGTTATTCTGTCAATGTCGGAAAACTTCAGCGCCACAAGCTCGCCCCTGCGTGCACCTGTTATAACAGCAAGCTGTATCAAAGCCCTGTACTGCAGCGGTTCTGTCTCGAGACATTCAAGCATCTGTGCGGCTTCCTGACGGGAAAATATCTCAATTTTTGGAGTCACCGCTTTCGGCAGAGTTAACTTCTTTGAATCGGCAGGATTTGAAGGTATTAGTTCAAGCTTTACCGCCTGCGTTAGCACCGACTGCACAACGGCAAGCTTTCTTTTTATAGTGGACGGTGAGCGGAGCTTATCCAGCTGTACCGTCTGCCCGTTCCTGTATGTCTTTGTCGGCGGTGTCTCGGCAAGATATTTAATAAAGTTCTGTATATGTACCGGACGTATAGCCGAAAGCTTCAGGTGTCCTATCTGCGGATTTATTATCAGTTCGAGCGTCTGACGGTAATCTTCATAGGTGTGCGGTGAGAGCACATCTTTTTTTATTACAAGATATTGTTCGGTAAACTGTGCAAAGGTCAGGCGCGGGTTATCGCTTACAAGACCGTTTTTGCAGGCTTCCTCAAACATCAAAGCCTGCTTCTGAAGTTCCTTCTGTATTTGCTTTTCGGTCATATTATCACGGGGCGGCTTCCAGGTCATCGACTGACTTTTCTTTTTGCCGTCCGCACCGTATCCGCAGAATGCCCGTATCCTGTATGACCCGTTTGCTCTTTTTTTCTATCTGTGCCATAAATTTATCCCCCCTGTAAAAACAATTATTTTTCTTCAATATTATCTTTTTCTTTCATCCGCTTAATCTGATGCATTATTGCTTCTTTATCGAATTTTTCTTTTACTATTTTCCATTTATCATAATTAGTATTTCTGGAATCGAGCAAATTTAAGTGATCTCTAAAAGATACTTCTGCTCTATATCGCATGAGATCACAAAATTCGATTTGATTGTTTATTTCAGTTTCAAATTCTGCAAAATTCTCCGCATAGTTTTCATCATCAGCATTTTTTTCAAAGTATTTAACAAGCATGTTTACAAGCCGTTCCGATTCATTTTTGATACTTTCAAATTGAACGGAAAGAACAGCGGGATTTATTTTCACTATCATATCTGAAAGGTATTTCATAGAATCGGAAGAAAAAGTTTTATGCAGCTCGGCATAAAAATGCAATCTTTCAACAGCTTTTTCCGAAAGCCCCGTGTATTTGCAGACTGCCTGTATTTCGCTGTCCGGTGATCTAATATCGGATATTCCAAGAAGATAATCTGTTGATACGCCGAAAAACACAGCATATTTTTGAAGCATATTAAGAGACAGCGAGCGTGTGCCGTCTTCAAATTTGCTGATGTATTGTTTGTTGCAGTTCAGCGCTGCAGCAAGTCCTGTCTGTGACAGACCTTTTTCATGCCGCAGATCGGCATAGCGGTCTGGCAAGCTTCGTTTATTCATGTTGCACCTCGTTCAATTTGTAGACAAAACCTCATTATGACTACATAAATATTTATTTTGGCGTTTTTCGCCTTTTTGACGATTCGTATGGTATAATAAGATTGTAGACAACAGCAAGATATGTCTACAAATATAATATATCACAGTTTATTGCTGTTGTCAAGTGATTTTTGACAGGAGGTGTAAAAATGGCAGGTCACGAGATCAGACAGCTGATAATCGATTCGGGGTTGAAGTTGTGGCAGGTCGCTGAGGCTTGGGGACTGAACGACGGTAACTTCTCGCGCAGACTGAGAAAGCCTTTCAACGCGGCTGAAGTCGAGCGCATGAAAGAAATCATCGCCGAGCTGAAAAAAAATAAACCGTCCGAGTGCTGACATCACTCGAACGGCGTGCAGGGGTATTCCTGCGCTTTGGAAAGCAATCAACAATATGTTTCCGCCTTTATTATACCACAAAGCCGGGGGCGGAATCAAGACTTTTGAGGAGAAAAATTCATGAATAATATCGAACAGGCGCTCCCGAAAATGCGCACCATAAGGGAAACCGCCGAGATAACCAAACCGCTGGGCGTTTCGGAGTTCATGCTGCGGCGTCTTGTGCGCGAAAAAAAAAATCGTCTATGTGCTGGTAGGCAATCGCGTGCTTATCAACCTTGACAAGTTGATCGAGTTTTTGAACAGGGGGGAGCAGCTATGACCGAACAAGAAATATTCAACGCGCTCCCCGTGGGCGAGGCTAACGCATTGACCCGGCATGAGCTTGCCGAGCTTTTCGGGCTTTCTGAGCGTGAGCTCCGAGCTGTGATCGACAGGCTGCGGAGAAGCGGAGCGATCATCTGCGCATGTGGCAAGGGCTATTTCAGACCTGCTGTGCGGAGAGAGGTCGAGGCTTATATCATGCGTGAAGAGCGCCAGGCGGCGAACGTTCCGGAGAGTATCAAGGCTGCAAAGAGGGCTGCACGAAGCGGGGTGAGGTCGAGTGACACTCGCTGAAATAGTTTCACGCTTTCAGGGGGCGAAGCGCACCGGGCACGGATATATGGCGCTCTGCCCTGCTCACGGGGATAAAAACCCGAGCCTGAGCATCTCCGAAAAGAGCGGCAAGATCTTGCTTTGCTGTCACGCGGGCTGCGAGGTCGCTGACATATTGTCATCTGTGGGGCTTGATTTAAAGGATCTGTTCACAGACAGTCAGCCCGAGAGCAAACCGGGCAGACAGCCAAGAACAGTTGTCTGCGAGTACAGCTACCGCGATCTGAGCGGAACAGCGAAGCTGAAAAAAGTCAGATACTTTCCGAAGAGCTTTGCATGGTTTCACGAACAGGGCGAGCAGTGGAAAGCAGGCAGGAACGGCAGAACGGCGGCGCTGTACATGGCTCGCGAAATGCGCGATGACGACCATGTGTATCTGGTCGAGGGGGAAAAGGACGTCAACAGTCTGCTGATGTTTCAGCTGCCTGCGGTAAGTCCCCCCGACGGCGCAAAGACAAAATGGCTGCCCGAGTACACCGAGTATTTTCGGGGCAAGACAGTGTATCTCATTCAGGACAACGATGAGCCGGGCAAGGCTTTTGCAAGCAGCACCGCCGCCGAGCTTTACGGCACTGCAAGAATGATAAAAATACTCGATTTGTCGAAGATCTGGGAGAACATTCCCGCGCACGGAGATGTCAGCGATTTGACGAAAGCAATGCCCGACTGGAAAGATAAGCTGACCGGGTACGCGGAGCAGGAAAATCCTTTTGACCTGGACGGCGACGAAAATTACGGGATAATACGGCTTTCAGAGGTTCGGAGCACGAAAACCGAATGGCTCTGGTTTCCGTATCTGCCGCGCGGTAAAATATCCCTGATGACCGCAGACCCCGGCACGGGAAAAACGTTTTTCAGTCTGTACCTTGCCGCCCAGCTCTCGACGGGCAGACCTTTTTTCGGGGAACAGTCGCCTTATCGAGAGGCTCAGACTGTGGTATATCAGACCGCCGAGGACGGGCTCGAAGATACGATAAAACCCCGTCTCGAGCCCATGAGCCCGAATTTCGAGCGCATACTGATGATAGACGAAACGCAGCAGGGGCTTTCGCTGTCCGATGAGCGAATCGAACAGACAATGAAAAGATACTCACCCGCGCTGATGATATTTGACCCGTTGCAGGCATATCTCGGGGCAGACGTAGACATGCACCGAGCGAATGAAGTCAGACCCGTGCTCGCGCAGATCGGGCGGCTTGCCGAGAAGTATAACTGCTCTGTGCTGTTCATCATGCATCAATCCAAGATGACACAGGCTTCGGCACTGCACCGCGCACTGGGTTCTATTGATATACCTGCTGTGGCACGCTCAATGCTCATCATGGCACGTGACCCCGACGACCCGACGCGCAGAATAATCTGCCATGAAAAATCCAGTCTCGCCGCCAATGGAAAGAGCATGCTTTTTCGTATCGAGCCGCAGCTGGGGGGCATCACTTTCTGCGGATACAGCGATCTTAAAGCCGACGACGTGCTGAACGAACGGCGGCGCGAGAAACCCTCTGTGAAGCTCGATGACGCTGCTGCACAGCTTGATGAGCTTATCGGTGAAAAGCGCTGGGCGGAGCTGAGCGAGATCGTGACACTGCAAAACGCTTTAGGTATCAGCAGAGCTACACTGTACCGGGCAAAGCAGCAGCTTCAGCTCGACGACATCTCAACGGGTTTCGGCAAAGACAAGCGGTCATTCTGGATAGGGTCGGAGATCGACAGGGAAAAGTTCAAATCCGAGCGCATGAACGAATAGCCGCTAATGTAAGCTATAACTGTCTCTCGCGCGTGCAGACGATCTTTTTACCTGAGATTATTGAGAGAAACGTAACAATAACGTGGGGCTTACAATCTTCTCAATAATTTCTCTTATTTGAGAAAATTCTATATTACGTAGTTTTTGCAACAGTCTCAAACACATTCGTCTCAAATAGCATAACAGCAATCGTCTCATATAGAATATCATTCTGAGAAAATTGAAAAAACGTAATAATAACGCGATTTGCGTCAATTGTCTCAAATAATTTTATTGTTCACGCGCGCGAGGCGCAATATTATTCAAGGAGGAAACACACATGAAAACAAAGATCAAATCACCCGAGCTCACTTCTTCCACCGAGGCAATACTTGCCCGCTTTGATTCGCGGGTGAAAAGCGTCTGTGCTGATTCAAGGGCAGAGATCGGGGCGCTGGAAAAGGAATGCGAGCAGGCACGCAGTGAGCTGAAGAGGCTCGCCGCCGAGCGTGATGAGGCTATGGAAGAGGGCGACTACGAGCGATTCAGGACGGCAAAGATACAAGCGGCGACTGTGTCCGATGAGATCGAGGAATACACCGCGCGTATCAACGCACTGAAGAGGCGCTGCCTTATACCGCCCGAGGAGTGCGAGCAAATGGGGCGGCAGATAAACCGCGAGGTCATAGGACAGTTTGCGGACTTTGCTGAGGAATACATCAGGCTGAGGCAGGAAATGGCGTCACTTGCAAATAGGTACGGCTATGTATTCAGGTATTCAAATGATCTTTTATCGCGGATACTTTACACTGTTCACTACCAAAGCAAGCTTGACGCAGGCGGAGCAATACGCTTTCTGCATTATGGTGTGCCGCAGCAGCTTCCCGATCTTATGCTTGCAAATATTGCGCGCTTTCTGCGTGACCCTGTTTATCAGAACATAAACATACAGGAGCTCCGCAGGCATAATGCAGACATCAAGGGAGGTGAATGACCATGAACAATACCGCAATAGATACCGCCGCTTTCGAGATCGCCAAAGGCAAGGGATACATAAAGACCGCCGAGCAGCTGTCCGAACTGATACGGGGGCTTCCTCTCTCTGCTTTGCAGTATGACAGCCTGACAGACTGCATAATGAAGCACACGAAAACGGGCAGACGGGAAGCATTCATGCAGGGCTTAGAGTTGGGGATAAAGATCACAAAAGATATCTGCGACAAGCACAAAGGCAATATATAACATCACGGGGAGCAGGCGGACAAGTCCTGCTCTCTTTATTATACCCTGATGCGCACTGTGCGGCTCTGTGCGGCGTTCGATGTGATGATATGTAAAAATATGTCCCGAAATCAAGCAGGGCTGTGCGGGGCTGTGGGTGCGTTCTTATGGGGTATGCCCCTGCCCTTGAAAATCGTCTTTTTTATGTGATATCTCCGCCGAGCCCCCCTTTAGACAATTCAGAAAAGGGTCGCACATGGGAAATTCGCAAAACAGGGTAAGCAAGAATCAGCAAATACGAAAATGCCCGCCATGACATTTCATCATAGCAGGCACTTCAAAGATATTGAACAGGCTGGCTTTAGCTATTTGCAGAACATGCAAGCGCTTTGTCAAGTATGTTTACAGCTTCCTGAATGTTTGCCAGCTCATCTGACAAGGCATTACACAGCCCCGATACTGTGTTATGCAGTCGAAGCATTTCTCTGATCATTGCAAACTTATCCCAGTTTTCGGGCTTTGTAAGTTCCGCAGGATCTTCGATCAATTTGCAGTCTATGTCCAGATCTGTATTGCCGAGTTCCTTTATAGCAGACATTAGCGCCGCAGCTTTTTCACTTCCATGCTGTAAAATATCATATGCGGTCTGTACTGATTCTTTCATGATATACCATCCTTTCAGGTCATTGCGCTGTGCAGCGCCCATGTTCGGGGTTTCTGATGTTCCCCGTTTTTGCTTGTGAGCTTATTATAGCATATTGCTATCAATATATCAATGGGCACTCTTTACAAATTTCATGACCTTGATATGTTCAAAATGTATATTGATATCAATAGATATTATGTGTTATAATAATCTTTGGAAAGTGAGTGATAACATGGCATATACGCAGGCAGGCAACAAGGCTGTTCAGAAGTACAGCAAAAAGGCATACGATCAGATATTATTCAGAGTGAAAAAGGGCGAAGCCGAAAAGATAAAAGTTCACGCAAAAAGCATGGGCGAAAGTCTGAACGGGTTTATCAGCCGAGCTGTAAATGAGACTATGGAGAAAGACAAGGGCGGCGAATGATTTATTAACTTTAGTCAATCTTTTTTGGTCATAGTTTGGTCATAGCCGACACAAAGACCAACAAACCCACACCAAACGGCGCAACGCCAAAAGCCGCGTATATACGCTGTTTGCAACGATTTACAAAACGACAGAAAACGACAAAAAACGAGTGGTTAGCCATTCGTAATGAGCAGGTCGCAGGTTCGAGTCGGGTCACTAGCTCCAATTATAAACCGCTTAGAATAGACTTCTAAGCGGTTTTTGTTTTAGAAAATTGATTGCAGAACGAGTATCTTATTAATCACGATGAGCTTTGAGAAATCTTTTGATATCCCTGAGACTCCACGCTATATCCAATCTATAATCCATATTTTTATTTATTTCATCTATAATATTGTTACAGAAGGCTTTTTCTTCGGCGGATATTTGAGGA
>CADBTD010000126.1 GCA_902797535.1 uncultured Ruminococcus sp.
AGCATAGCACCGTAGATCATACTTATCTTCCTTACTTTCCTTTTTCTTTTCAGAGTTTTATCTTTTTATTCTTTGGCAGGAACACGTTCCTTGCCTTGATAGTCATGGTCACGCTGCGGCAGCCTATTATATTTTTAAGGCGCCTGTTTTCCTTATCAGCAGCGTCGATATCATCTTTGAGGGAGGATATCTCCTTATCACGTTCTTTTATGACGGCATTTTTCTCTGCTACCTCGGCACGAAGGCTTTTCACCGTATCGTTGCTGTTAGCTATACGCTGATTGAGTTCCTTGCGGCGGGCACGGAGAAAATCTATACCGTCAAGCATTCTGCCCACAAGAACTTCCTTGGGAACGGCAACAGCGGAAACTATCTCATTGCTGACGCCGTTTTCTCTGATGAGGTCATCAAGGGGAGCGTGTTTGCGGTCGGGGTCGTCGTCATAAATGGTCTTCAGACCGTTGGCGTGAAGAAAATCTATATAGTTATCGAAGTTTTTCTTATGATATTTTTCCGGGCTGTGGAAGTCCACGGAATCTATAAGTTCCCAGATATCCCTGTAATTCGGCAGGTCGTTGACATCAACGTGAGTAAGTCCGTGGAACTTTGAAAGTTCACGCACACGGGTGTCCTTAGCCATTATTATGGAGGGTGCTCCTGCGACTACTGCGGTGATATTTCCATGAAGCCTTGTACCGAAGACGATATCTCTGGTTTTCATGAAGTCTACCCATTCGTTGACATTGACAAAAAACTTCACCTTATTCTCGGCGTAGAGGGGGTGGCGGAGCGATGACGGGAAAAGCTCATCATCGGGGTCACAGTCTTTACCCGAAAGGTAGTCAACGAAATCGGTGCCCCAGTAAAGTGTCTGAAGTTCTGCGACAAGCTGAGGGATATAGAAGATATCCCTGAACTGTTTAGCCTCACGCATGATGAAATCTCTGCCGACAAGTGCGTGGGACATATTGAATGCCGCGGGGCTTTCGGGGGTCTTGACGGTATCGCGTATTTTCAGTTCTCTGCCGTAGGTATAAAGTGACGGGCAGCCGATTACACGGAAATGCTCGCCCTCTTTATAGCCGAGCATCTCGAGAAAGCGTCCCGTATCCTCACCTCTGACGCCTATGACGCCCGACTTCTCGAGCACAGCGTCACAGAAATCCTTAGCTTCCTGTTCAAAGCCGAAAACGCCGTCCGCAAACTTCTGTTCGGCGCTTGCGGCAACGCCTACGCCTATGACATAGCTGGGACATTTAAGCTCACGGACTATGCGGGTAAGGCCCTTGAGTTCGTTTATAAATCCGTCACGAAATGCATCTGCAAGAGGGATGATAAAGCCGTCTATACGGCTGTTAAGGCGCTTCATCTCATCTGCGCTGTAGTTATATTTATATCTGGTGCTTTCAAATTCAACGGAGCTGTCGGTCATGAGTGTGCGCACTATGCCGTGCAGGTACATGAAATTGCCGCAGTTTGAGCCCATAAGGTTCCTTGAAAGGTAATCACCTGTGGGTATATTCTCATAGGGGAGTTTTCCGCCCCTTATAAGATATCTCGGCATAAAAAGCACATCTCCTTTTTTGGTTAGTTTATGAGAGCCATACTATGCCTCTCACCTGTCTTGTGAAATCGTTTGTCATATCGACTGCATTAAGGCGGTCGAGAAGGTCGGTCTCGCTCCACTGATATTTTACGCCGCCGTAAGGGTCGATGACGCTGAATACCGATCTGCCGTCACTGACAGATTTGCCGCAGATAACGGCATAATGGTGAGCGCCCGATTCTTTTTTTCGGTGGCCTATGATGATCCTGTGACCGTCATCAAGGAGCATATTTATCTTTTCGATGATCTGTTCGTCAGAAATCCCTGACAGCAGGTCATAATTGCCCTCACAGCCGTAAAGCGAGGCATAGCCTGCCACATATTCGAGGGTAGCGCCTGCGTAGCTTGTCCAGGCGTTTGAGAAATTCTGATAGACGTTGTACCAGTTGCCCGAGTCATAGGCGGCACGAAGGATATCGTCCTTTGTGAGAGATATGCCTTTTTCTGAGTACAGTATCATGCCCATGCAGGTGGGTCCGCAGCCGTAGTAGGCGGTATTGCCCGAAAGCTGATCCCATACGGGAGTATCAAGGGAAACGTCTTTTGTATTTTTATATTCGGCGGTATGTGCCGAAACGCTCATGTATCTGCCGAAAGGTGTCCCCAGCGGATACAGGCGGAAGTTATAGTCATTATCCGGGGCAAGACCCGAAGCAGTAAAGCTTTCGGAGTCATCTGCCGAAAAGTGCAGTACTGTGCCGTTTTCGTCTTCGGCGGTGATATAAACGCCTTTCGGGAAGTCCTGCCATGAAAGGGTCACCGACCGGCAGTCACAGTCGGTGACTGCCGCCCCCGGTATCTCATGAGGGGGTACGGTATCGGCAGAGGTCTGCATCAGCGGTGCCGACATTATGGATGAGGCGGCGAGCACTGTTATAAAAGCAGTCATTGTTGTGTCCTCTTTGTTTTGTAGATTCTTTCTTTGTCTTTATCGGGTGATGTAATCGGCTATCCTTTCAGCGGAATGTCCGTCGCAGGCGCTCATGAATCTTTCTCTGAAGCGTTCCGAGGCGGCGCTGTCGCAGCCGTTGTCGAGAGCTTTTCTTACTGCGGGAGCGAGTGACTGTTCGTCACGGACTATCTCGCCGGGGAGAAAGCTGTTGTCATATTTATAGTAAAATCCCCTGTAGTCGTAAAAGCTGTCAAGGTCATAGGCATAGAACACCATAGGTCTTGAGAAGAGCGAATACTCAAATATCAGCGAGGAGTAGTCGGTGATGACAAGGTCGCTGACTATCAGCAGCTTTTCTATGGGAAGAGTGCCGCTCACGTCGAAGCAGCGGCAGCCGTCGGGTATTGCGGTATGTTTTTTTACAAAGCCGTGCTGTTTTATAAGAAGAACGCAGTCGGGAAAATGTTTCATAAAAGAAGCGATATCGAACTGCTTCGGCGGCTGTGCGTCATCGGCATCTCCCCGGTAGGTAGGCGCGTAGAGAAGCACCTTTTTGCCCTCAGCTTCGGGGCAGGCGGAGTAAAGCGAATCATAAGCCCTGCCTATATTTGTCTTGTCAAAGAAGTAGTCGGTGCGTGCAACGCCTGTTGCCCTTACGGGAGAAGGCTTTTTTGACCTGTCGAACCCGAAAGCATTGTCAAAGTGAGGTATACACTCGGGACTGCTTACGGTGACGAGGGTGTATTCCTTATGTGCGGGGTAGCGGTCAAGGTCTTCGGGGTCTTGTCCGAAGGACAGGCCGGCTATCGAGTAGCCCCATTTTTTGAATGCGCCGCAGGAATGCCATGTCTGTATCAGCTTAGTGCCGCGGCGGAATCTGAATGCACCGAAAAGATTGCAGGTGTCGTCTACAAGAATAGTGCCTGCTGTGGGAAGTATGGTACAAAGTTTTAAGTATCTCAGCAGATATCCCATGCCGCCCTTGTTGTTGTGTATATAGAACACCCTGCATTTCACGCCCCGTTTTTTCAGTTCACGGACTATCGGCTTATAGGTATCGGTAAGAAAGCCGTGGCGCACCTCGCAGAAAAGAACGTCGTTCTTTTTCTGAGGACGCAGGCAGAAAAGCCTGTAGGTCAGCGGATATATCAGCTTGAAAGCGGCAAGCTTCACGATCTCACGAAGGTTCGGTTTTTTCACGTCAGCAGGTGTCCTTTCAGCAGTTTGATATATGTCAATACACCATTTTATTATACCACAGCATAACTGTGGTGTCAAGGGATTGGCAAGTGGGCGGAGCTGCTTTTGGCAGACTTGCCCAAAATGCCGTAAAAGCGCACACCTTGCAGTGTGCGCTTTTTTAGCGTATCATGCTCCCTCGGTCATTTTCTTTAAGAAAGTGCGTGTGCGCTCGCTTTTCGGGTTGTCGATGACATC
>CADBTD010000127.1 GCA_902797535.1 uncultured Ruminococcus sp.
GATCGCTGCTTTGTTCAAGCTGAGGACAGAGTGCGACTATGATACATTTTATGTTGTTGCAAAATCAGATGTTGAAGAACAGCTGGCCAATGCAGAATCGATCATTACTGCGATTGAAATCAGATTAGGTATATGAGTCAAAAAAAATAAGCACACAAAAAACGGGCGGGTCACTTTTAGTAATCGTCCAATTAAATACTATGCAGAAATATCCAATGGTCTTGGGCCTTATTTGGGCCTTATTGATATGAAAAATCGTTAAAACTTACAATAATTCAGTTTGTCCAACTTGCTCTGAAATGACGTATTTACGCAGTTTTCAGCAAGTTGCAAAATTGCATAGAACATTCGTTCCTTGATTCAATTCCCATACGGTTCACCAAGCGTAAGGCTCAGAAATGACGTTAAATCGCCATTTCTGAGTTCTTTTTTTACCCTGATACGGCTTCTGTCCTTTATACAGCTTCGGGCTGTCCTTTGGAGTCGTTGTCAGTGTCGGGCTTGTGGAAATCGAGAACCGAAGCGATAGCATCTCCTGCTCTCGCCTGAGCCTGACCCCACACATGGCAGTAGATAGAAGTCGTGGCAGTTATCGTCGAGTGTCCTAACGCTCCCGAAACTGTCACAATGTCTGCGCCCTGATTGACGAGGAGCGATGCGAACAAGTTCCGGAATAAAAAACGGATAGCCGTCTGAAAGAGGACGGTTATCCGTTTTTGAGCGTATTCGGTTGCTGAGCCGGATCAGAATTATACACACCACGTCTCTAAGGTTTTCAGAATGATCGATAGTGATCGCTCAGGGCTGTCAGAGAGCCGGGGAAGAAACGCACCAAAAAAACGGCAGGGAAGTTCCTGCCGTTTTTGTCTGCTCTGTCAGTTCATGGAATCTATCCATTCCTTTATATCGCTTTCGGATATCCCTGCGTCAAGCCTGCCGCCTTCGAGCCAGTTCCCGCTGCCTGCCTGAGATGCAAGGTTTTCGCCGCTTCTGCCTATGGGACTGCTTCCCGATGTGCAGAAGGGTATTACGGTCTTTCCGTCAAGATCGTGCGCCTCAACAAAGGTGCTCATCATTCTCGGCGCATCTCCCCACCATATCGGATACCCGATATACACAGTGGTATAGCCGCTCAGATCGACTGTGTCGTTTGCGATAGCAGGACGTGCATCGGGGTCGTTCATCTCAATGGTGGTCCTGCTGTTTTTGTCGTTCCAGTCAAGGTCTGCGTCACTGTACGGCTCGGCAGGGATAAGCTCGAAAATATCTGCGCCCGCTGCCTCTGCGATCTTCTCAGCCACACCCTTTGTTGTGCCTGTTGCGGAGAAGTATACTACTATCGCATCTGATGCGGTGCTTTCATCGGTGTCTTCGGTCTGCGGCTGTTCTTCTGCCTGCGAGGGTGCTTCCTTGTCCTTCGGAAATTCCGCCTCGTCAGACTGCTCTGTCTGCGTTTCCTGTGAAACGGCAGATGTCTGCGCAGCGGTCTCCGACGGTGCGGAACTGTTCGCCTGATCGCCGCAGGAGGCAAAGCACAGCATACACACTGCGGCAAGCGTTGTTAGTATCAGCTTTTTCATAGATATCACCTGCTTATTTCATTTCCTTTTCCCAGAAGCGTATCACGTTCAGTTCAAGGCTGTCTGCGACTTTCTCAAGCTCTGCGGTCTCTTCGGCGGTCAGGCTTCCGCCGAATGTTCCGTCATTTCCCCATGCCCACGCACCGAGGGCGATCTTTGGTAATTTTGTCATAGTGAATACCTCCTTGAAGTCATCTCTTATCCTTAAAGCTCAGGCACTTCCCGATAACATCGCCTGTGCGCAGATACTGATAATTCGGGAACTCAAACAGCACAGGCTTTACTGCGGTGTAGTCGGGCTTTCCCTTATCGTTAAGACAGCTTTCTTCAACATATGTGTTGTCGATGGTGCAGATAAAGCTCTCGAAATTCGGGGTCTTGTAAATGTCTGCCACAGTACATTCAAGAGTCAGATTTGCCGCCTTGATGACAGGCATACCTTTTTCACCGGGCTCATACTCAAAAAGCTCTGATTTATCGCCCTTTGCGCCGCTGACAGAGCCTGCGGCATCAACTTCGGGAAGCATTTCTTCCGTCACAAGACTGACCGACAGTCTGCCGTTTTCCTTGATGAGATGGTTGATAAAATGCGGTTCTGCAAGGCTTATGAGAATGCGGTCATGCCCGATTATGCCTATGTGCGCCACAAGCGTCCATGTAGGCTTATCGCCGTTCATCGTACCGACTATCGTCACAGGTGTGGGGTAAAGTGCAAGTTTTGTATCAATGCTTTTTTTCATGATGATCACTCCTGTTATCTATTCTGACATCGTGTCACTATAGATATTATAACACTGTTCTGACACCGTGTCAATATGTTTCGGGAAATTTTTTGCCTGTGATCCTGTACAAATCTGCAAGGCGTAATTTGGTGAAACCGCCTAAAGAGCACCTTATCCGCAAAAAAGCACTATTTCGTGCAAAAAAAGAAAACAGGCTTGAAAAAAACGGCCTGCTATGGTATGATATATAAGAATGGACGGTGAGTAACGTGATAATCAACACAGGAATGCGGACAGATATCCCTGCGTTTTACTCTGAGTGGTTTATGAACAGGGTACGGGCAGGCTATGTGCTGGTGAGAAATCCTTACCGCCCCGAATGGGTCACACGCTATGAACTTGACCCCGATGTGGTGGACTGCATAGCCTTCTGCACGAAAGATCCCGCGCCTATGCTCAGACATCTTGACGAGCTGAAAAAATTTCATCAGTACTGGTTCGTTACGATAACGCCCTACGGGAAGGATATCGAGCCGAATGTTCCGCCGAAAGAAAAGGTCATGCAGGACTTCATCACGCTTTCCGAAAAGGTGGGGGTCAACTGCGTGGGATGGCGGTACGACCCGATCCTGACGGACGATACCTACACATTGCAGCGTCATATCAGCGATTTCGAGCAGATGTGCAGGACCCTTTCCGGGTATACGAAAGTCTGCGTTATCAGCTTCATCGATCTGTATGAAAAGGTACTGCGAAACTTTCCGCAGGCACGGACAGTCCCGCAGCAGGACCGCATCACCATCGGAAAGACCTTCGCTGATATAGGCAGACGCTTCGGCATCACGATAAAAGCCTGCGCCGAAGGCAGGGCGCTTGAAAAATACGGCGTAGACTGCTCCGGCTGTATGACAAAGCAGACCTTTGAAACTGCGGTCGGCTGTGATCTTATCATTCCGGGGCGCAAGCCGCAGAGGGAAGAGTGTGCCTGTGTTCTCGGAACAGATATCGGCGCATACGACACCTGCGGACACCTCTGCCGCTACTGCTACGCAAACTATAACCATGAAAACGTCAGACGGAATATGCGTCTGCATGACCCCAAGTCGCCGCTTCTTGCAGGTGTTCTGCACGAGGGAGAGGTCATTCATCGGGCAAGTCAGGAAAGCTGGGCAGATATGCAGCTTTCGCTGTTTTAGCATATTTTCTGTTCCGCAGCATGACTTTTACCCGTTTTTCGTGGTCTTTCAGCTCTCGACAGCTCGATACAAAGTACCGATGACGAACAGCTGAAAGAGAAGCTCCGGCGCGAATTTGACCGCAAGTCCAACGTGCTGAAACGTCAGGAACAGCGCCTTGCTTCTGCCGAGGACAGACCGTACACGAGTGGTCGGCTTCAACAGGAGCGTTTCACAGAAAGCTGTGCATGGCAATAACCGACATTTTGTTAAGACCATGAAGCAGTATGGGATAAAAAATCCTCCTAAAACACTTGACAAGTTCAAAGAAATGGAGTATACTAATAATCCTGAGTACAAGAAGATGAATGCGTATATTAATTCAGTCAAGAGAGGAAAGATTTCCCCTTTGGTCGGATATGATAGATATAGCGAAGTTCATAAGGAGATTCAGGACACCATTGTGGGCTTGGAAACGAACAGTGGCATAAAAGTCACAGGACAATCCGAACACTTCATCGAACGTGTTTTTGGTGTTGTTAAAGATCCGGATACGGGAGATCTGATCCAGTGCAACCCCAAAAGAAAGAAGGAAAATAAATAATGCTTTTCAAATTCAATCGAGAAGAATATGATTTTTTAATAAAGTATCTTGACTGGGAAGATTTAAACGAACCATATGAGCTTCGCTCAGACAAATGCGAAATACTTATAGCTGACAATGAAGATAAAGATTTCATGTCGCTCATTTCAGAGATTTCTGTTATTTATGGTATGGATGAAGACCAAAACCGATTAACCGAAATTGGTGATATGGCATTGTCAATTTATGATAAGTTGTATTTTAAAGTATTTGAATAATTAAAGCTCCCACCCGGGGGCTTTTAATTTTACCTTATAAAGCAAGGCGAAACAGTATCATCATGCTGTTCCGCCTTGCTTTATTTTTTTACCATATCAGCAACTATCCCAGAAATATTACATAACTGCCGACTATCCAGTTTTTTGAGATTTTCTATAAGTCCTCGCAGTTCCTCTGGCTGATCAGAGTCTGTATCAAAGAATTCACGAGGTGTGATGCCAAGATACTCGCAGATATAAAAAAAGAGTTCATTCTCGGCAAAGCTTTACCGGATTCTATGTTATTGATATAACCCGGATTTTGCCCGATAGATAAGCTCATATCTCTTGCTGAAACGCCTTTTGCAGTCCTGTGTCTTGAAAGTCGCAGTATAAAGTCTTCATCATACATTTTATTCACCAACCATCAATGTAATACAATTATATTGTATCCCATAACTAAGCTAAAATATTGGAATAAATCCGTGAAAATAGTTGAAATAACGGAAAAGATGGGGGAGTTTTCAAAATGTCACTCCGCTTTAAGTCGATTAAAAAATGGTCTTTAACCACATACAAAAGCTACATAACAATTGTTTGTTTAATTACATTTAAACATCAATAGCTCTCTGCTCGAAGCGTAGTTAAGGTTTAACTACGCTAATAGCAAAAAACGACGAAATTTCGTACCTTTTTGAGCAGTAGCATAGTTTGAGTATAATTACGTGAACTTCTCGGCTCAATCTTTTCAATAGTCCAGCGCTTTCTTGCCCGGTCAAGCATAATACAAACTGTATGCAGCCTGTTTTTGAATAGTTATATTCTCACGAACATAATATAAGTACAACTACGCAACCACCGTAATTGTGCGTTTTTTTGGCAAAAGCATAATTATGGTAGACGGTCGATGTTAAATTATAAAAATACGAAAAATATCAGGTTTAAAAGTGATTAGCGTAATTAAAGAATAAATACAAAGCATAATGCCTTTACAGCTGAATGTGCTGTAATAACGTACACTTTAGCATACATATACAAGAGAGCATAGTTCAGTATAACTATGCTGTCTGCAATATGCCGTATGAGATACAAAAGCGGCAGTGGTTGAATTTGATGA
>CADBTD010000128.1 GCA_902797535.1 uncultured Ruminococcus sp.
CCGCTTCTTATGAGCAATGCTCCTGCCCCTTTCGGTGCGTGAAACTTGTGCCCCGATACCGAAAGCATATCTGCCCCCAGTTCACGGAAGTCTATGGGTATGTGCCCCGCCGCCTGAACAGCGTCCGTGTGAAAAAGCACCTTTCGCTCACGGCATACTTCCGCTATCTCTTTTATCGGCTCCAGAGTGCCGACTTCGTTGTTTGCCGCCATCACCGATACAAGACAGGTGTCGCCGCGCATAGCACCCTCCACCTGAGAAGCCGCTATCTTACCGTACTCGTCAGGCATAAGATACGTTACCTCAAACCCATGCTTCTCCAGATATCCGCAGGTCCGCAGTACCGCATGATGCTCTATCGCAGTGGTGATGATGTGCCTTTTTCCCTGCGCCGCACCAAGCTCTGCCGCACCCTTTACCGCCCAGTTGTCCGACTCCGTCCCCCCCGACGTAAAGTATACCTCGTCTACACGAGAACCCAGCGCCTTTGCGGTCTGCTCACGGGCGGCAAGCACCGCCCTGCCCGCTTTCCGCCCCATAGAACATACGGCGGCAGGATTGCCGTAATCCTCGGTCAGATATCTCATCATGGTCTCCGCTGCCGCCGCAGACGGCTTTGTCGTAGCCGCATTGTCGGCATAAACTGTCATTTTTTCCATAGCATAGTTCCTTTATCAGTATTCGTATATCAACAAACGCCGCTGTAGGGCGGCGTCTCGTTCTCGTTCACAGTATTTCACAAAATGTGCTTGTCAGTAAATATACCCGTCACGGCATCATTCTCTTCCCAAAAATACAGATACATTTATTCTCCGCTGCGCTTCATGCACAGCCTTTTCAGTCCTTGATGTACGCAATGGTGCGCGGCTCGTCAAACTCAGTGTTCATGACCGAATCGAGCATATCAGCGTCGAGATGGTCGAGATTCAGCCCGTCATAGTCGTGACGGTAGCTGTTCGCATAGACAAAATCAAGCTCGCCGTCCTGCTCTATGTACCCGTTTATCACAATGAAATGCGCCATGCTCGCATTGGTGTTTATCTCCGAATCCTGTATCTTTATAAGCGCGATGACCGCTTTTCCCTCGTCAATGAGCCTCTTTACAGTCACTGACGGCAGCTCGCTCTCACTGTAAACATTTTCAAGCTCCTTGCCGTAAGTGTCCCTGCAAAGCGCCTGCACCGCCGTTATGGTCATGCCCCCGTAAGTCGAGTTCAGGTCGCCCTGATCGGCATACTCGTGCGACTTCTCAAACAGCGTGTCATAATCCGCACCCAGCAGCATGGAAAGACAAGCCGCACCGCAGCCCGATTCTCCCTCGCCGTAGTCGGTGTGCTGTGAAATGACTCCCATGGGCAATACTTTTGAATTTTCTATCTTTATCACGTTCTCGGAATAAACGAGCGCCTTTCCGCCCGAATAGTCTATCTCCGTCATGCCGGGATATTCCTTCGACGGTGCACCTGTGAACAGCCCGCTCTCCGACGCAAAGGGATAGTCCCTGTTCTCATCCTCCGCCGAATAGATGCCCGTTTCCTCGTCAAGCATATACAGCCCCGTATATGCCCCGTCGTCCGCAGGTGCGGGTGCAGCAGCCGCTGCGGCTTTTTCACCCTCCTCGGATCCTTTCTCCGAAAAAGCCTTCTCTGCCTGCTCTGCCGCCTGTACAGCACGCAGCGCTTTCAGCCTGTCCGAATTTGCCTTTGAGTGCTTTACAGAAAACACCATAAGCACGATCACCGCAAATAAAGCAGCACCCAGTATCACTGCTCTGCGCTTTGTCCTGAGGGAAGCAGTCATGCGCCTGTGGTCAGCTATTATCCCGTGAGAAGTCTCATACCTGAGACGCTCCGATTCCCTGCTGAAGTCCATAGATGCGCTCCCCCTCCCCGATCTTTCTCTCTCTGTCGGTTTTACGTTCATGTCATCTGTCCTTTCGTGATCTTTTCTGCAATAGTAAGACGAAAACTCACGAATAAAGTTATCTGTATTACGCATTGAAATATTTTAATTTTTTTCAACCGTATATTTTATTATAGCACATTTTCAAATATAAATCAAGACTTGTTCCAACAATATACACACATTTTTAACTATATCTGCAAATTTTCCGCACATTTCTCCGCCCTCTCCCCATGAAAAAGACCCGCATCTCTGCGGGTCCTTATATCGTATGTCGGTTTACAGTACAGTGTAGCCGCCGTCAACAGGCATTATCACACCGTTGACATAGGAACTCAGCTGCGACGAGAAGAATATAGCAGCAGTGTCAAGCTCGCCTTCGTTTCCGTAACGTGCCATGGGTATCATGGTCTTCGCATAGTTCTGGAAAAACTCCGAGTTGAGCGTGTCAACCGTCAGCGGAGTGTAGAAATATCCGGGGCATATAGCATTTACCGTGATGCCCTTGTCGCCCCACTCAGCCGCCAGCGCTCTTGTCATGTTGACAACGCCGCCCTTCGCTGCATGATAAGGCGCACAGGGCGCGATCTTGTTTCCCACCAGACCGTACATAGATGCAATGTTTATTATCCTGCCGTACTTTGCAGGTATCATTGCCGCCTTTGCAACTGCTCTCGCTACCTTGAACGAACCGAACAGGTCGATGTTTATCTCGTTCGCAAACTGCTCGTCGGTGATGTCCTCGGCAGGTGCTACAGCGCCTGTGCCTGCATTGTTGATGAGTATGTCTATCCTGCCGAACTTATCCATTACCTGACTTACCATAGACTCTACCTTGTCTGTGTCCGTGATGTCACAGGAGATGCCCACAGCCTCAACACCGTACTTTTCGGTTATCTTAGCCGCAACTTCGTCGATGAGATTCTGCCTGCGTGCTACAGCAACTATCTTCGCACCCTGATTCGCAAGGGCTTCCGCCATCTGTACACCCAGTCCCGTTGAACAGCCTGTGACTATCGCTACCTGTCCGCTAAGGTCAAAGTAATTCTTCATGTCTTTCAAACCTCCGTTTTTTTCATTTGGCTATAAGCGGCAAGCAAAGGCTTGCCGTGTTGATTATATTATAGCACTTTGTCAAATAATTGTCAATGCATTTTTATTTATTTTCTTGCATTTTATCGTCTGTTAATCCCCATATTTTGTCTATTTCCCCTAAATTTCGCACCCTGTCATGTCTGTTCGCTTATTATGGATATGACATCTCTGCCGCTTGCACGGTTGTACCGCTTCATACACCTTAAACACCCGCTGTCACCCCTGATGAGCCTGTTTGTGCCCTCCTCACAGCTGAGCGTCACCTCAAACCCCGACTGCTCCGAATATTCCTCCGTCCTCTTCTCGTAAAACCCGTAGGGATACGCCAGAGTCGTCACTTCCTCCTGACCGCAGGCCGCTATCAGCTTCTTTACCGCCGAAAGGTCACCCCAGACCTCCCGCCTGTAGTCCTCGTCACTCTCCCCCTCCTTCGGGAGCATACCCCTGCGCTCCCCCAAAACGTGCATATCATACCCGTGCGCCGCTATCTCGCACCGCCCGCTCATCACCAGCGTCCGTATGTCGTCTGCATCCATGTATGAATACCTCGGGTCGGGAAACTCCTCCTCCGCCGCAAGCTCCGTCCACTTCCCCGTCACCGCAAATACCCCCTTTATGTCATACTTCTCCAGCATGGGATATACATACATCAGATTGTTGAAACACCCGTCGTCAAA
>CADBTD010000129.1 GCA_902797535.1 uncultured Ruminococcus sp.
GATGCAAGTGAAAGTACTGCAGCAAGTACAGCTGCGATGACAACGTTTTTCTTCATGATGATTTCCTCCGATAATTCTTTCTTATCATACTTCATTATTTTTGTTTCTTGCCGGCTTTCACTTATTACATTCCGATGGATCATCCCATCTGTCACATATAATAAAAAATAAAATACATTGTTTACAAATTGTTCAATCAGGTTTTTGTGACATAAAAAAGCCGAAGATGCTGTATGCACCTTCGGCCCGAAAGATCAAAAGTATTTTTAATCGTAACGTTCGTCTATGACTCTGGCGGTCTTCTTCATGCTTCTCGGAAGAACGCCTATCTCTACCACCTTGACAAGCGGTGTAAAGCCTATACTGCTCTTTACCTTTTCAGCTATACGCTTTGCAAGACCTGCGAAATCAACACTGCCGTTTGTTTCAACATAGATACGCATGGTGTCCTTTCCGTCAAGGTGCGAAATGCGTATCTGATACTCGCTTGATATCTCTTCAAACTGACCGAGTATCTCTTCTATCTGGCTTGGGAATACATTTACGCCCTTTATCTTCATCATATCGTCGGTGCGTCCCTTTATGGTGTCTATGCGGGGATAGCTTCTTCCGCAGGGGCATTTTCCGGGTATTATGCGGGAAAGGTCGTGTGTGCGGTAACGGATAAGGGGTGCACCCTCCTTAACAAGGGTGGTGATGACTATCTCGCCCTCTTCACCGTCGGGGACAGGCTGACCGGTCACAGGGTCGATTATCTCAAGGTACAGATAGTCGTCCCATATATGCATACCTGTGTTGTGTTCGCAGTTTATGCCGATACCGGGACCGTATATCTCGGTAAGTCCGTAGATATCATAAAGCTCGATACCCAGCTTTTCGGATATATTCCGGCGCATCTTCTCGCTCCAGCGCTCGGAACCGATAACGCCCTTTTTGAGATGTATCTTGTCCTTTATGCCGCGCTTTTCTATCTCCTCGGCAAGCAGCAGCGCATAGGACGATGTAGAACATAGAACGGTGCTTTTGAGCGACTGCATCATCTCAAGCTGCTTGTCGGTATTTCCAGGGCCCATTGGTATAGCCATAGCACCGAGCTTTTCACAGCCGAGCTGGAAACCTATGCCCGCAGTCCACAGACCGTAACCGGGGGTTATATGGATCCTGTCCATATTCGTTATGCCGGCCACCTCATAGCAGCGCCTGAACATCTCAGACCAGTCGTCAACGTCCTTCTGGGTGTAGGGAATTATAACAGGTGTACCTGTCGTACCCGATGAAGAATGTATGCGCACTATCTCTTCCTCGGGTGCGGTCATAAGACCGAGGGGGTATGCGTCGCGAAGGTCTTTCTTTTCGGAAAACGGCAGCTTGAGGAATTCTTCATAGCTGTTTACCTCGGTGATGCCTGCTTCCTCGAGTTTTTTTCCGTAGAAGCTGTTTGATTTGATCAGCGCCTTGATACGGTCATTGACCTGCGCGAGCTGTTTTTCTGTTATCTGCATTTTTATCAGTCCTTTCAATAATTATTTTAGCTTACAAGCCTTTGCAGCCATTAAAGTGTTTATCTACTTATCGGGAGCGGAAATTTCGTGCTGCCCCATATGCGCTATTTATCCCTAATAATCTGTACGTTTATGAAATGCTCACGTATCAACAGTCGAATCGGGATAATCCCAGAAGCCGCCCTTGTGGAAATTCTCGTTGCCGAGCGGCTTTGCCGTTAGCCTGAATATCACGCACCCGTCGGGACAGACTATTGTTTTCGTATATCTGCCGTCGCCGCCTAAGTTTTCAAGATCTCCGCCGCTTCTTACAGCCTCCATGAGCGGATAAAGCATCATCATCGTCTTTGAGCAGATGCCGAAACCGTCCCCATTCACAGGGCAGCCGTAGGTGCAAGAGTATTTATCGCCGATCTCCTCGCCGTTGCGGCAGTATCTCTCGGTATGGTCTCCGTGCAGGAAGCCTGTTACCTCT
The DNA here is from genome assembly GCA_902797535.1 of uncultured Ruminococcus sp. GTDB lineage: Bacteria > Bacillota > Clostridia > Oscillospirales > Ruminococcaceae > YE71. The sequence goes on from CADBTD010000129.1 coordinate 1,978, forward strand.
ATGTCAAATTCGTATTCTTCGTTATACCACTTTTTCATTATGTGTTCCTCCAGTCAGCAGCCTTACTTTTTGACCGCCACGATATGTTTATAACTAAAGCACTGTCCCGGTCAAACTACAAAACATTACTGCCTATATTCCGCACTCATTCCGAATAATGCAGTGCCTTTGAGTTCATTTCGACGAACTGCGGTCTAACGGTGGCTTTCATGGTATCCTCGATAGTGCTTATATCAAAAGGAAGTACCCCCGAGCGCACAGCAGCACCAAGCATTATCATGTTAAGCGCTCTCGGAGAGCCTATATCCTCACAGGCCTTTTCACCGTCTACAAGGTCAAGTGCGCTGACGTGAGCTTTAAGATAGTCAAGCATTTCCTCACCTGTGTAATCCGAGCCTTTCAGAGTTGCGGTAACAGGCATTATCGGGTGAGTATTCACCACTGCCCTGCCGTCTGCTTTAAGATATGGCAGCATCCTTACAGCTTCCGCAGGCTCAAATGCTATAAGTATATCGGCAGTACCTTCTCCGAACATCGGGCAGTGAGCGCCGTCGCCGATACGCAGAAAGCTGAAAACGCTTCCGCCCTTTTGTGCCATACCGATAGTCTCGGCACTCATTACAGGCATACCTTCAGCCATAGCTGCAGCGGCGATAAGCTTTGATGTAAGGACTATCCCCTGTCCTCCGACACCGCATATAAGTATATTAGTCGGCATTGTCAGCACCTCCTATCGCATCGAACGGGCATACCTGCGCACAAAGACCGCAGCCTGTGCAAAGTGAGTTTTCAATAGCGGGACGGCCGTCCTTCATGACGATACCGGGACAGCCGAGCAGATTTACACAGCGCTTGCAGTTGCGGCACTTGTCCTTATCGATATGTGAGGGCTTACCGCCCTTGACAAGAACGGCACAGGGCGACTTGAATATGATAGCCTTTACGCCCTTTTCGGCAGAAACACGCTTTACGCAGTCTACCGCCGCTTTCAGGTCGAGCGGGTCAACGGTCTCAACAGTCTTTACGCCGACTCCGTGAAGCACCTCTTCTATATTTATCTTTGAAACTATCTCGCCCATCATGGTGCGTCCCGTACCGGGATGAGGCTGATGACCTGTCATGGCTGTGGTGGAATTGTCAAGTATCACAAGAGTCATATCCGCCTGATTATATACCGCGTTGACAGCGCCGGTTATAGCCGAGGCAAAGAATGTAGAATCGCCTACGAATGCAAAGCAGTTAGTATCGGGTTCAACATGGTTGATTCCCTGTGCGATATTAACGCCCGCACCCATGCAAAGGCAGGTATCTACCATGTCAAGGGGCATTGCATTTCCGAGAGTATAACAGCCTATGTCTCCGCAGAAAACGCTCTTTTTGCCCTGCATGGCGGTCTTTACCGCAAAGAATGAAGCGCGGTGGGGACAGCCCGCACACAATACGGGAGGTCTTACCGGCAGCGGAGGAGGCGGTTCATGTACGGCAGATGCTGGCAATTCAAGTCCCATAAAATCTGCCAGCGCATTCGTTACAGAGGCAACGGTGTTTTCACCTGCCGCAGGTATATGTCCCGACAGCTTGCCGCAGATCCTGGTATCAAGACCGTATTTGCCGCAAACGTATATGAGCGCTCTTTCAATAACAGGGTCAAGTTCCTCTATACACAGCACCTTTTCCCTGCCTTTAAGGAATTCAGCCGCCTGTTCTTCGGGGAACGGAAAAGGCGTACCGACTTTAAGCACAGGCAGTGTCTTGTCAAGAGCAGCAAGTGCTTCCATGGTATATGCATAGTTTATGCCGTGAGAAGCCACTGCGATCTTGCTGTCAGACGGATTTATGACCGGATCAAGTCCGCTTCCGGAGAACACTTTTGAAAGTTCGGTGTTTCGCTTTTCTATATTGGTATGTGCCTGAAAACTCAGACGCGGGAAGATCACCCACTTTGATGGGTCGCGGACAAATCCCTCCGGCTTGTTTAAATTGTATTCGTCCTCATCCTTTACATCTATCGAAGCGTATCCGTGACAGACGCGGGTAGTCGGACGGAAAATCACGGGGGTATGATACTTTTCGGAATACTCGAAGGCTGTCTGTATCATATCATAGGCTTCCTGCACCGATGAAGGGTCAAAGCACGGCAGCTTTGAGTACATCGCAAAGGTGCGGGTGTCCTGCTCGGTCTGAGAGGATATAGGTCCGGGGTCATCTGCAACAAGTATGACCATGCCGCCCTTTACGCCGATATAAGCAAGGCTCATAAGGGGGTCGGAAGCAACGTTCAGACCCACCTGCTTCATTGTGACCATGCTTCTTGCGCCGCAGTATGCCGCACCAGCAGAAAGTTCAAGGGCAGCTTTTTCATTTACTGACCACTCAACATAAAGGTTCTTTTTGTCTGCGGAAGCATTATACTTTGCAGCCGTTTCAAGCACCTCGGTCGATGGCGTGCCGGGATATCCCGACACCACATTGAGTCCTGCCGCTATCGCTCCTCGGGCTATAGCGGCATTTCCCATAAGAAATTCCTTATGCATTTATTTCAGCTCCGTTTCTAACAATATGGATACCATATATATTATATCACCGTAAACCATATATGTCAATGAAAACATTTATCAAAAATTAAAACGCTTCTGCATAAACAGAAGCGC
>CADBTD010000130.1 GCA_902797535.1 uncultured Ruminococcus sp.
CGGCTCATATCTTTCCCATATAGAGCAGTGCGCTGTATATGTGGTTAGCCAATGCGGCCAGCAGACCGATAACATCAAACACTATAACGGGTACTGTCCTGTATTCGAGCTTGTTCTTTACACACTGTACAATGCTTATCGTACACAGTATATATGCCACCAGCGGGCTGAACAGCGAGAATATCACTCCTATTATCATAAGTACCAGTGCGGGTGTGTAGACTTTTCTTTTTTCCATTTTTGTTTACCTCTTTCTTTGTTATATAGATCTTTATCCAAGCCCTGCGGCTTTTTCGGCTGAGATATATCAATACAGCTTTCCGCTGCCTTCGCCCATTGCAAGTGCGGGTATCCTCTTGCAGGGTACGGGATGGTCTGCCAGCAGATTCGATACCCAGAGATAGAAACCTTTCTGGCTTTCCGCATTCTCTATGTAGTCTTCCCTGTCTATCATCTTGTAGAGATGACGGTCTACCATGAGCATGAACATCGAATCGATGCCGTCGTTTCCTGTTATCTTCTGCGCAAGTCTGTCACAGCTGTACTCTCTTGCCCTTGATGCAGTGTCAGAAAGTACGGGGATAAGGCTTGAAAACAGTATCGAAAGCTGATATGTCAGCTTTGCATGGCCGTAGTAGATGTGTGACATCTCGTGTGCGATTATAAAGCTCAGACTCTCCATGTCGTGATGCTCTCTGTACGCCATCTCAAAAACTTCCGAATGTATGGTTATGTACTGCTTGCTCAGGCAGAATGTGGAAAACGCATTCAGCACTCCGTTTGCCTGCACTACATATACCTCGGGGACCTTCTTCATGCCCAGCTTCTTTGCCTGCCTGCATACTTCGTTGTATACCTCGGGGAAATTCTTCTCTGTTATGCGAAGCGCATTTGCCTTGTTCTTTGCATACTGATAGGTCATGAAAACATAAAGTCCGATCACCGCACCTATGCCTGTGAGCAGCGCCTTAACGTCCCAGGGAAGGTCTTCCTTCTCAAACTTGTCATCCTTCTTTTCGGCTTTTTTCTCAGTCTTTGCGGCCTTTTTGCCTTCCATGGCCTGTGTCATGGTCTGCGTGTTCTCCTCGATGTACTCATGCACCTTCTTATTGTATCCGCCGAAATTCTTTACGAATGCTCCGATGACCACAGCCACCATGATAATGTTTATCACCACAAGTCTTCTGTACCACCGCTTTTCCAGCTTGTGACGGCACTGCTGTGCGTCCGCCTTTGTGATGACCTCGTCTGCGCTGATGTTCATCTGTTCCATTGTCATTTCACTGTTCATTTTTCTTTACCTCTTTCTTTTGTTTTTTCAGTGATCCGGACTTTCCGTCCGTGGGAAATTTTTGTTTTTGTCTGTCTCTTTTCTTTGTTCTGACTGTGTTTTTTCTCTGTTTCGTTTTGTGTTTTCCTTTGATGATATGAGTATATCACATTCTGCAAAGTTCGGAATATTTCTGTCGTGAACTGCACGATTTTCGTCGCAAAATGCTAAGGCGAAGATATTTCATGCGGTATCCTGCCCCATTGACATATTATTCACTATTTGATATAATATTTTATGTGACACGATCCGGAAACAACATTATATAAAGGAGATGACTGCATGGATACTGCACTTAACAGAATAAAGAGGAGGTGCCGTGATGACTTCGACTGATCTGATCAGCTTAGCGGTGAACTTCGTATGCTTTACATTGTACTATATAACAATAATGATGTTTATGCATACATTTTATGATGATGCCATAGCACTGACAAAGAAAAAGATCATCATTTTTATGATACTGCTCGTCGCTAACTATGTTCTGTCAATTCTCATCCCTAATCTGGTCTTTAAACTTATCACCGATAATGAAAAGATATACAACATGACATATTTATTGATGAATTATGTATTCTATATCGTGTTCGGAGTGTACATATCCTACCGCAAAAAAGCGGGGATCAAGAAAGGTATTCTGAGATTTCTCGTTGCTATTATTTTATTTGTCATCACAAATTATAATATTACCCTGGTAATATTCCTGGTGAATTTCTGTATCTCGAAAATCGATATACTCCATTTGACCTATTATACTTTAACAAATAAAGATCTCCTGATCCTCGATTCTATACGAGCTGTGTCGCTTACAGCATTTACTCTCTATCTTTATTTCGGGTACTACAAAAAGAAACTCACCATGCGTATGAGAAAGATCGACGTATTTTTTATGATAATGTACGCCGTATTTATCATATTCATGAACGTTATATTTGGCCTTGTGCTGGAAAAAGAGATAACTATCTCAACAGAAGCCCCCGAACTCAAGATACTGCTTGCCGTGACCATGCTGATACTCATAATCGCTGTCCCCATAGTTATGATGCGCGGCCGTGTGAACGCCCATTTCAAACAGCTTTC
>CADBTD010000131.1 GCA_902797535.1 uncultured Ruminococcus sp.
ATAGCTGTCATCATTATTCACTATCGCATACACAAGTTTCATAAAAGGCACCTCAGTCCATGCCGTTTCCGGCGGGATAAACTGTCAAAAACAGTCCGTACTCTATATTATAGCACATCTGCTTCCAAAATGCTATACTTTTTCAAAATTTTTATTATATCAGCCGTAATTCGCTCTCCTGCCATCACTGCCGCCACCGACGGCTGGCAGGACATAGCGGTCCTTGCGCAGATGCGGCCCTCTGCCATATCAACCGGGACCCTTTCACAGCGGGACAGCATAGCCTGTCTGAGCGTCATGACTTTTTCGGGGCGCAGAGCGAAAAGACCTGCCTCGGAGATGCGGTCTTTCGGGGGCAGCTTCGGCAGACGGCGCAGAAACCCCTCAAGCCGCAGGAAGTCGTTTTCGCTGTTATACGGCGACATCATCAGCACTACCGCACCCGTGTCGGAGTATTCGCACTCCATAAAGTCTTCACGCAGCATATCCGCAAGGTCATTTCCGTCATATCCCGCAGAGTTTGCATCTATAGTTATCTTCATAGGCTCGGCGGAGATATCTGCTATGCCCAGCTGCGCCATAAGAGCTTTGACCCTTGCGGTGCGCTCACAGCAAAGGCGTATCTTTTCGGGAAGACTGCCCGAAAGTTCTCTTGCAGCAAGATCAAGCGACTGCATGATGAGATACGACGGACTTGTAGAGCCGAAAAGTGCCATAGAAGGCTTGGCAAGCTGTACAAATCCCGGCGGGGCATTTTTTGAGATATGCAGATAGCCTCCGCCCGTATAGACAGGCAGGGTCTTATGGGCGGAATCGCAGACGATATCGGCACCGAGGGTAAGCGGGTGGATATCATTTCCGAGAAATTTAAGATAAGCACCGTGAGCGTTGTCAACTATGAGAAAGACTCCGTGACTGCGGCATACGGCCGAGATGCCGCCTATATCGGCAAGACCGCCGAGGTAATCGGGTGAGGTGATATACACTGCGTCTATCTTATCATCGCTGTCGAGAAGTCTTTGCACTTCATCGGGGGAAACAGAACATTCGCAAAGCATAGTCCTGGGTCTGTCGGGGTAGAGCCATACGGGGTCTGCATCAAGAAGAGTGCAGGCGTTGAGGAATGCACGGTGGCAGTTTCTCGGGGAGGCTATGCGCACAGGTCTGCCGAAGTATCTCTGAAGAATGCACACCGCCGCCTTGATCGAAAGACTTGAACCCTCGGCAGACCAGCAGGTGGCAGCCGCACCGTAGGCATCGGCGGTGATCCGCTCACCTTCGGCTATTATGCCGTCGGACTCGAAAAGAAAATCGGCGCCCTTTATCTCGGTAAGGTCTATACTTTCCATGCCGTGAAGAGGCACGCCCTTATGTCCGGGCATATGGAATCTTGAGATCCCCGAGTCGGCGTAATCCCGGGCAAAGCTAAGCATCGTCATTACTGCTTTTCTCTCCTTTTTTTCTGTCAGAGTCAAGGCGCACGGTCACGAGCTGTGCCGCAAGTCCCGTGAAAGCGCCTGCTATACAGCCCGATATCATAAGATATGGCAGATAGCCTATCACGGCGGTGGTCTTCATCACGGCTACCGCCGCCGCTGTCTGACCTGCGTTGTGCAGCACCGCACCCATAACGCTTGACAGCCATATGTACTTTTCGCCTATCAGCTTACTGATAGGTATCATTCCCGCAAGGCACAGCAGCGCCCCCGAGATGCTGAAAGCAAAGGATATCATAGTACCTGCAAACACCGAGCCGAGGATCACCCTTACAAGCACGAGAAGAAGTGCATCGCTCCATTTGTAATGATAGACCGCATAGACAGTTATTATATTGGCAAGACCGAGCTTTACACCGGGTATGGGCACAGGCGAGGGTATCTGATTTTCTATGACGAATATTATGAGCGCCGCCGCAGTCAGCACCCCGAGCTCTGCTATCTGTGCGGTCCTGCTTTCACGCCGCTGCATCAGTATCACCTCCGCCGTTTTTATAGCGTATGATAAGATGATTCGGCAGGCAGACTATCGGCACGCCCGCTTCGCTGAGTCTGCCCGTTTTCATACAGGTATGGTCGGGGCACTCAGCCTCTTTCATATAGATATCGCCGTTTTCTATGGCGATAATGTTTTTTCTTCCCTTATATTCCACCGTTATCTCACGGTCAGGCTCAGATGACAGGTCAAGGGTACAGATCACCTTGCCGTCGCTGATTATCTCGACTGTACTGCCCGCAGGCTTTCTGCGGCTTATGACCACTGCCGCTATGCTTGACAGGAGTATCACAGCCGCTGCTGCTATGACCACAGCCGCCGCTGTGTTTTTATTTTTCACGGCGCACCACCTCTACAGTCATACTGCTGAATTCATCATACAGGGTAAAGCTGTTTTCAATGCCTTCGGTTATGACCGCCCTGCCGTCATCGGTGACAAGTATGTAGTCAAAATCATCCGAAGCTCTCCACAGGTCGGCGGCACGTTCCGTACCCATGACGAAAAGCGACGTGGAAAGGGCATCGCAGAGAGTGCCGCTTTTACCGATAACGGTGGCGGACACAACTCCGCTGTGTGCAGGACAGCCTGTTTTCGGGTCAAGGATATGCCAGTAGATATTGCCGTCCTGCTCAAAAAAGCGCTCATAGCCGCCGGAGGTTATGACTGCGCAGTCGCTGACTTCTACTTTGGCGAGATTTCCCTCACCCGAGGGGTGGCGGACTGCGATCCTGAAATCACTGCCGTCGGGCTTACTGCCGAGAAGCTGGATATTCCCGCCCAGGTCGAGCATCGCCGAGGTAACGCCGTTTTCTTTGAGGGTCTTTATCATTTCGTCCCCTGCCCTGCCCTTGCCCACAGAGCCGAGGTCGATGCTCATGCCGTCGGGGACGGTGATATCTCTGCCGTCAAGGGACAGCTTTTCACAGCCGACAGATTCAAGAAGCTCTGTTATGCGGCTGTCTTCGGGCACACGGTATTCGCCGGTGGTAAAGCCCCATTCGCGGAGCACCGGGTAAAGGGATATATCGAGTGCGCCGTCTGTTTTTTCATTCATGGAAAGAGCAAAGCTCACAAGGTCAGCGGTGTCTTCCGACAGAGTGACGGGCTTTCCGCCGCTGTGGTCAGCTGCATATATCTCACTGCTGCTGTCTGTGACAGACCATTTTTTCTCAAGCTCGCCTGCCCGTGACAGCGCTTTTTCGGGAGCGCTGCTGCTGCCGTTATAGACAGTCACTGTCATATATGTGTCCATAAGAAAATCAGACTTGCTGACAGGTTCGTCAAAATAGCCGTTTCCGCCCGAGCAGCCTCCCATGAAAATGCAGGCCGCAGTCACCGCAAATATCCTTTTATCCACTTTTTCACTTCTTTCCCGTAAAGCCTTTTGTGATGTCCGTGACATTTAATTATAACATAAAAACGGACAAAAGTAAAGAGCCGCGCGACAGAAAGCGTTTTTTGCGCAATAAGAAAAAGCGCTCCCCGCAGTCAGTCCGCAGGAAGCGAAGCATCATATTTACAGTCTGCCGTTTTCTATATGCAGCAGGTGGGTGCAGCAGCGCCCGATAAGCTCGGTATCATGGGTGACTATAAGCACCGTGATATCGTCATCAAGAGAGCCGAGAAGGTCTGCTGTGCATTCCATGCTCCTGAAATCAAGACCGCTGGTAGGCTCGTCGAATACGAGGAGCTTCTTGCCTGCGAGGATAGCGGATGCCACAGCCACACGCTGTTTCTGCCCGCCCGAAAGAGACATCGGGTGGCGGTCTCTGAACTGAAGGATATCCAGCTTTTCAAGGGTGTCAAGAGCCTTCTGCTCCTCCGAATCTTCCGCTCCGAGCATCACCTCTTCAAGAACTGTCTCCGCAAAAAGCTGATGGTTGACATCCTGCATGACCATATACGAAAGCCTCATCATATCCTTCGGGCGCAGGGTCTTTCCGTCAATGGTCACCCTGCCCTTAAAGCCTTTTTTAAGGCCGCACAGGCACCCGGTAAATGTGGATTTTCCTGCGCCGTTATGGCCTGTCACCGCAGTGACCGAGCCTTTCGGGATATCAAGCGCGGGAATATCGAGGGCCTTCTGTCTGCCGTAGCTGAAAGTGAAATTTTCAAGAGAGATCACGCCGCTTTTTGAGAAAGGCTTTATGGGTGTCACGCCGCAGGGACTGTCGAGACAGCTGCTGTCTGTGACGGCTGCACGAAGACCCATGCTGTTAAGCGCGGCGGTGCCGAGAGAGAAAAAGCTGCTGCCCGTAAATTCTTTTGAGATACTGCCGTTTTCCATAAATATGACCCTGTCGCAGATGCCTTCGAGCCAGCCAAGGCGATGCTCTGCGATGACGATAGTCCTGCCCTGTGCTTTCCATCCGCTGATTATGGTCCTCAGCTCATCTATGGCATCAAGGTCAAGATTTGAAGTGGGCTCGTCAAGGACTATCATACGGGGGAGCATGGCCGAAACGCCTGCGCAGGCTATTTTCTGTTTTTCACCGCCCGAAAGATTGAAGATACTGCGCCCGAGCAGTTTTTCTATGTGCATGGAAGCGACAGCCTCAGCCGAGCGTCGGCGCACTTCATCCTCGGGCAGTCCCATATTTTCACATCCGAATGCTATCTCCGCATCTGTATCTACACAAAAGAACTGACTGCGGGGGTTCTGGAAAACACTTCCCACAGTTCCCGCAAGGTCTTCAATTGAAACATCACGGATATTTCTGCCCGCTGAAATGACCTCGCCCTGCAGCTCGCCCTCATAATAGTGAGGGATAAGGCCGTTCAAAAGCCTTGTAACAGTTGTCTTGCCGCAGCCCGAGCTTCCGCACAGCAGCAGGCACTCACCGCTTTTTATCTCTAAGTCAACGCTGTTAAGAGCGCCGCTGTCGCCGTTTGAGTATCTGAATGTGACATTTTCCAGCTTTGCTGCCGTGTTCATTTTACCACCCCCGCCATGCCCGGGACAAGAAGTACATAAAGTGCCGCTGTAAGCATCAGCACAAGTATATCCTGCACACGAAAGCCTATCTTACAGATATTTGTGCGGCGTACTTTTGTTCCGAGACCTCTTGTGAGCGCCGCCGCAGAAAGCTCACTGCCTATGTTCACAGAGCAGACCATCAGCGGCACAAGGCGGTATTCTATGAATTTGCCCGAATGCTTTCCGCCGAGGCGTATATCACGCATTTTCATGGCGGTATTTATTGCCGAAAACTCTTCGAGCACCGTAGGGAAAAATCTGAACATCACCGACATGGGTATGGTTATCTGCTGAGGGACGTGCATACGGTGCATGGCGGCGATAAACTCGCTGACAGTAGTTGAGGAAAGCATATACGCTCCCATGATAAGTCCCGGCATAAGTCGCACGAATATCATGCAGCATATACCGAAAATGCTCACTGCCGCTCCCGTCATCCGTGACACCAGGAGCAGCTCAGCCGCTTTCACAAGAGCAAACAGCACCGTGAAGAGCGCCGCTTTTTTATACTGTTTTGCGGTGACGAGCAGCAGCATGGGCAATATGCTTATAACGATAGTGCCGCAGCGCACCGCCGTGATATCATCGCCTGTGCCGCCCAGTGCGAACACCACAAGTGTTATCATCACTGCCAGCTTTGTCCTCGGGTCGAGAACAAGGCCTCTGTTTTCGACATCTGCCGTAAACAATCCTGTCATATCACAGCCTCCAGGAAGCGGCTTCACGCCTGCTTTCTACAAAAGTGCGGTAGATGCCGTCCTCCTGCATGAGGGTATCATGATCGCCTCTCTGTGCTACTCTGCCGTTTTCTATTACAAGTATCTGGTCTGCACTGCGGACGGTCTTCAGTCTGTGGGCTATCATTATGATGGTCTTTTCCTTTGTAAGAGCATCTACAGCCTTCATCAGATCGGCTTCATTTTCGGGGTCAACGTTTGCGGTGGCTTCGTCAAGCACTATTACCGGAGCGTCCTTCATGATAGCACGGGCTATGGAGATACGCTGTTTTTCACCGCCCGAAAGCGATGCGCCGCCTTCGCCTAAAATGGTATCATAGCCGTCGGGCAGCTTCATGATAAAGTCGTGGCAGCAAGCCTTTTTGGCGGCGTCGATGACCTTTTCCATCGGTGCGTCAGGCTGACCGAAACGGATATTGTTTGCTATGGTGTCGGCAAAGAGGTAGACTCTCTGGAAAACAAAGCTGTAATTGCGCATAAGAGCGTCCATGCTGTATTCACGCACATCTCTGCCGTCAAAGGTCACCTTGCCCTCATCAACGTCCCAGAAGCGTGACAGAAGTGAAGTAAGTGTGGACTTGCCGCCGCC
>CADBTD010000132.1 GCA_902797535.1 uncultured Ruminococcus sp.
AGTCCCGTAGGGTGGGAGTATCACGAGCGCCCTGTCTGTGAAAGTCCCGTAGATGCAGTGATATATGAATGTCATGTGCGTGACTTTTCCGTAAGCGATGACAGCGGAGTGCCTTATGATAAGCAGGGCAGATTCGGCGGCTTCACCGTTTCGGGAACAAAGTGCGGTGATGTTTCGACCTGTCTTGACCACCTGAAAGAACTGGGCATAACCCATGTTCAGCTCATGCCTGTGAACGACTATGCCACGGTCGATGAGAAAAAGCCTTTTTCGGGGCAGTACAACTGGGGATATGACCCGAAAAACTATATGTGCCTTGAGGGTTATTATTCATCTGATGCCGAGGACGCGGATGTGCGCATACGGGAGTTCAAGCAGCTTGTGATGGCGCTGCACGAAGCAGGCATCGGCGTTATACTCGACGTAGTGTTCAATCACACCTACTATACCACCGAAACGCCGTTCCACAAGTGCGTGCCCTATTATTATCACAGACTGAATTCCGACGGTAATTTTTCAAACGGATCGGGATGCGGAAACGAAACTGCATCAGACCACGCCATGTTCAGAAAATATATGCTTGATGCAGTGCGCTTCTGGGCAACAGAATACAAGGTTGACGGTTTTCGCTTTGACCTTATGGCGCTACATGATATCGACACCGTCAATATGCTGAGAGATATGCTTGATACCATAGACCCGCAGATACTTATGTACGGCGAAGGCTGGACCGGCGGCGGCTCACCCTACCCCACAGACAAGCTGGCTTATAAATTCAACAGCTACAGTTTCGGAAGAGTGGGGCTTTTCAATGACAATATCCGTGACGGCATAAAGGGCGGAACTTTTGATCTTGATTCTACAGGTTTTGTCAGCGGAAATGACCATGCGCTGGTCTCGATAAAGAGAGGGCTTACGGCAAACAGCCGATACAAGGCACTTCAGGGAACGGCAGATGACCTTTGCTGGGCGTTTACGCCTGCGCAGGCGATAAATTACTGTGAAGCACACGACAACAACACCCTCTGGGACAAGCTGTCTGTGTCTGCAAAGGACCGCACAGAAGATGAGCGCCGCCGCATGGATAAGCTGGCTGCTGCCATAGTGATACTTTCTCAGGGAGTGCCGTTCATACAGCTCGGACAGGATTTTCTGCGCACAAAGCCGAAGGTGCTCCCGGAAGGTGTTGAACCAAATGAATATAATATATATGATGAAAACAGCTACAATGCCCCTGACAGCACCAATATGATACGCTGGTCACGGAAAGCAGAGAATAAAGACATCTTCAACTGGTACAGGGCGCTGATATCTCTGAGGCGTTCATCAAGACTTTTCCGTATGCGCACCTGTGAGGAAATGGACGCACATCTGTTTTTCCACGGCGACACAGACATCATAGCCTGTCAGCTTACAGACGGTGAGGAGTGTTATTTTATGATATTCAATCACCGCACAGAGGAAAGAACGGTATCTCTTCCGCAGGGCGTATTCTACAAGCGTCTGGGTGAGGAGTGCCGTCCCGATTACCTGAACAAATACGAAAAGACCGTCACAGTGCCGCCTATAAGCTGTACTGTGTACAAAAGGCTGTGATACTATGTCGTTTGAAATGTTTAAAATAGAGGGCAGCTATTCTGACCTTGCTCCGCTGCCCGAAGGAGCGAAGATATCCTCTTCGGGACTGAGGCTGATAACCGCAGACTATATAGGCTTTGACGGAAAGCTGCACAATGGGCAGCTCGTATGTGCAAAAGACCTTGCCGCAGAGCTCATGCTGATATTCAGGGAGCTTCTTGAGGCGGGATATCCTCTTGAAAAGATAGAGCCGTCCTGTGTTTACGGCGGTGATGACGACAAAATAATGGCGGCAAATGTAACGTCCTGCTTCAACTACCGCACAGTTGCGAACACAGACACGCTGTCGCTTCATGCGCTGGGCAGGGCAGTAGACATAAATCCGCTTTATAATCCGTACATACAAAACGGGATCGTCATGCCCGAAAATGCCGCACCCTATGCTGACCGTTCAGCGGATTTCCCGCACAAGATAACCCATGATGACACAGCATTCAGGGTATTTGCAAAGTACGGCTGGCTGTGGGGCGGAGACTGGACTGATGACAAGGATTACCAGCATTTCTACAAGCCCGAAAACAGGCTCAGAAAGCTCATGAGAAAGCTGTGAGAGCCCACATTACAGGGTATTGATACCACATTACACGTTAAAGGTTATCGCTTACCTTATATAAGGTAATGTTTTGTTGACAGGGTCGCTTTACTGTGATATAATGATACCACGTTAAGCGCAATAACGGAAAAAACAGAAAAGAGAAATATCCACCGGTCATTGTGTTGACCCACGAGCAAAGAAAGAGACAGAACGTTACAGACCCCCAAAAATCAAGTAATCATTTCTGAGAATATCCCTAAATTCGACAGACATTGATCGTTTGCTTCAAGGGTCATTTGCCTTTAAGGGCCTTGATCTTGCGCCAAAAAGTTCTGAGGCTTCGCAAAGGAATTATGCAAAAACGCTTCTTGCAGAGTTTCCCGAGCTTAGCTAAAAAATAAAAAGATGAACTTTCAGCAAGCCCGTTACAGAACAGAAGGAGACACATACCGGATAAGGATATAGTTACTATCCCTTCCACCTTTTACCCGACAGGTCACCCCGCCTGCCGGGAATTTTTTTGCTATCGGTGATGAGCTTATAAAAAAGCCCGGCATGGAGCCGGGCGTGACATGAACTAAAAAGCAGATAACGGGAGTCGAACCCGCATCCTCAGTTTGGGAAACTGAAATAATAACCGCTATACTATATCTGCGTTGTCTGTATTGATATTTTATCATATTTTCTTTTGAATGTCAAGAGAAATATGTCGGCTTGAAAATATAATAATTGACCACGAAAATAGTAAAAATCTACGAATCGGAAAAATATCGCTTGCAAGTGATGAACACTTATGCTACAATGGATAAAAAGCATCAACCAGATAAAACAGGAGGTATAATAAATGGAAAATTTCAACTTTTTAAGCCCTACAGAGTTCGTATTCGGCAGGGGTCGTGAAACCGAAAGCGGAGAATATGTCAAAAAGTACGGCGGCAGCAGAGTGCTTATTCATTACGGCGGCGGTTCTGCGGTAAGGTCGGGACTTCTTGACCGTGTAAAGAAGTCACTTGACGAGAACGGTGTTTACTATGCCGAGCTTGGCGGAGTAAAGCCCAATCCCCGTGACACCCTGGTGTATGAGGGTATAGAGCTTTGCAGAAAAGAGAATATCGATTTTATACTTGCAGTGGGCGGAGGCTCGGCTATAGATTCGGCCAAGGCTATAGCAGCAGGTGTTGTATATGACGGAGATTTCTGGGATTTTTACTGCGGAAAGCGCATAGAGAAGGCTCTCCCTATTGGCGTTGTGCTTACGATAGCGGCGGCAGGCAGTGAAGGTTCGGGTGATTCTGTCATCACTAAGGAAGACGGTATGCTCAAGCGAGGTGCAGGCGGCGACGCTATCCGTCCGAGATTTTCCGTGCTTAACCCGGAGCTTACGCAGACGCTTCCCGCATATCAGACTGCCTGCGGTGCTACCGATATAATGGCACACGTTTTTGAGAGGTATTTCACAAACACAAAGGAAGTCGAGATAACCGACCGTCTTTGTGAGGCAGTGCTTATGACAATGGTAAAGGAAACTCCCCGTGTCATAGCTGACCCGAACAACTATGATGCCCGTGCAAATATAATGTGGGCAGGAATGGTAGCGCACAACAATATCGTAGGTGTGGGCAGAGAGCAGGACTGGAACAGTCACGGAATAGAGCATGAGCTGTCAGCGCTTTACGACTGCGCTCACGGTGCGGGACTTGCCGTGATAATGCCCGCATGGATGGAATTTGTGTACAAGCATGACGTTATGCGCTTCTGCCAGATGGCGACCCGCGTTTTCGGTGTAAAA
>CADBTD010000133.1 GCA_902797535.1 uncultured Ruminococcus sp.
CTCTTCGGTTTCCTGTGCGGAAGAAGCATCTTCAGCTGCGCTGTCAGCAGCGCTTTCTGCTGCACTTTCATCTGTAGTGCTTTCAGCAGCTGAGCTGTCTTCTGCCGAGGATACGTCTGCAGATGAGGTTTCTTCTGCTGATGAAGTGCTTTCATCTGCCTTTTTCGCATCTGAATCCATTCTGAATGAAGTTACGGTAAAGCCTTCACGCTTCTTTATGGAATCTGTAGCCTCATTCTTGTCAGTGTAAGCATCAAACTTGATATCACTGTCAGTAGTGAATGTGCCGTCAGCGTTCTTGATGATATTGCTAAGAGAAGCAACAACAAATACAGTCTGCTTTCCGCCGCCGTCAAGCTTGAGTTCGACTTTGAATACTCTTGCAATGCCATTTACGGATGCACCGTATCCGAGACTTGCATAGTCAGTAATGTCGTTGAACAGATGATATGTCACTGCACTCTTTATAGAAGATACTGAATCGCACTTGGCATCAAGAGTTATATTCTTGTAGTATTTGGTTCCCTGAAGTTCCTGTTTTATCTTTGCTTCAGCGTTCTTATATTTTTCTGCAATGGTTTCATCTCTCATTGCAGCAGGTGCGTCTTCGACCCTGATATACTTAGGTGCATCATCACCTACGGTTATCTCAAGACTTACGGTATCTTCGGAATCAGCTCCCTTAAGCTTATATCCGGATTCCTTAAGACCATAATGAGCAGAGACTTTTACGGTCACCTTGTCACCGATCTTGTAACGATCATTGTATTCATCTTCAACTCTTGCATAGATATTATCCTTGAACTTGGAATCTGCCTTTACGTTTACATCGACATCAAGGAACGGATCAGCACCACTGTACTCAATCTCGATCTCGTTCATAGGATCTACCTCTTCAAGTGCGGTAAGTCCGCTTACCTTGAACTTCTTTGAAGCAGTTGTTCCGCTGAACGGCCATACATATACCTTATCATCATATCTGAACCAGAATCCCTTATTGTGATCATCTTCATCAAGATAGTTTACTCCGCCGGAGAAGTAGTATGTATCTACCTCGGCAGATACCTCAAATTCATCACCATTCTTAAGATCATAGGAAGATGTAACGGCATTATAGTAAATGAAGTCAAATTTCTTGTTATTGAGAGAATCGTAATCAAGTCTTCCTTCGGTATCTATACCGGTAAACTTTAGTTCAAGACCCTCAAAAGGATCGATCTCTGTCGCATCTTCAAGTCCCTTGACTTCAAGTTCAAATGAAGTATTCTCAAGCTTTATCTTGTTTTCCTTGAGATATTCCTCATCGAATTCTATGTCGATCGTGACCTTATCGCCATTTGAAAGACCTGTCTGCTGTGAAGGAGTTGCTACAAGCTTGAATGTGTTTTCCTTCTTGTCAGTTCTGAGGAGAGCATCTCTCATATCCTTCATTTCGTCCTTATCCTTAGCCTTAGGATAAGCCTTTTCAAGATCTTTTCTCTCATCTGAGAAATAATTGCTGTACTCTATCTCATTGTCTTCATCATTCTTTTCGCCGCATTTGGTGATAGAATAATCTTCCATTTCGACATTATACTCGCTTGCTGCAAAATAAGGATCAATATCAAGCTGTGCATAGCATACTCCATGACCGTTAGGACCAGCGAATTCTATATCGAACAGTTCCTTTGCATCGATCTTTGTGTAAGCAGTCAGAAGCTTAAATACCACAAGCCCGATTATAAACGCCACGATAGCAATACCTGCTATGACCATTGTGGTCAGACTACCCTTTTTCTTTGCAGCTGCTTCACCGCTGCCCTTATTGTCCTGATAGACAAAATCTGCAGTTGAGTACTGCTGAGACTGCTGCGCAGGCTGTACAAATTCACCCAGTCCCTCACCTGCTGCCGATGATGCAGCATTCTGTGTCACTGCAGCAGCAAGCTCCTGTGCTTCAACAGAAGCTGCTTCATTCACCTGTGCAACAGGGTCTACAGCAGGCTGATCTTCGTGCAGCTTCGTACCGCAGTTAAGGCAGAACTTATCAGTATCGCCATTCTGCGTGCCGCAATTTGGACAAAAATAAGCCATCTTCTTACCTCCATATAAAAACTGTAAAGTTACGGCGCATATTGTCAAATTATGCAAAAATACATAATGCGCTATATTAAATTATAATACAAATCCAATCAAAAGTCAATAGAAAAATCACCGAATTACTGTCATTTATGTCAATAACGCTGTGTTATAATAACTAAAATACACTTCTCGCATGAGGAAGCTGCTGGTCGTAGATCATTACTGCCCTTTGCTTTATACCCTCAAGTTCAGCGGAGATCTCATCAGGATCCGTAAGTGATATAAGCCTTGAAGAGGAGACTGCCAGTTCTTCAAGCGATGCGGATCTGATTATAAATGATGTGCTTTTATAATATTCTTCCCACTGTTTCTCAAATACTTCAATCACGTCATCAGTTCTCTTGCTGTCCAAAATAATGTACTCATTACATTTATCTATCGATGCGCACAGCTTTTGTGTATTATCTCTAAGTTCAAACAATGACCATACAGCGCCGAATGACACTGTCAAAAGTATCACTGTACAAATCAGAACTCTGTTCAATGCTGTTCCTCCTTTTTAATGAGTGTGTAGTTTTTCTGTCTGTCACAAGTCATGATGAATATATCATCAATAGACAGTTTTTCCTTTTTCAGAACGCCGTCAAGCCATTTTCTGTCGGCATTTATTTTACTGAAAGCATTTTCAGCGATCTTGCCATCCTCAACGATAAGAAGCGGAGGGTCTGAACTTTCGGCTTTTATGCCTATATCAGAAGCTGTTATCGGCTGACTTTCCTTTTTCACATACACAGATATCTGACCTGTTGTTTCCACTACTGCAAGCTGAACATCAGATATATCAAACACCTGCTGACTTCTCAGCGCTTCATAAAGGTCATCTATAGTGAACCTGAGCTTTCTCATGGCAGACTGATCAAGTTTGCCTTCGGAAATTATCACTTTCGGAGTACCGCAAAGTATCCTTCTGACAAGCCTTGACCTGAGCGATAGCTGAGAAAAGAAAACATCTATGCAAACTATCGTCAGTATAGGTATCAGACCCATTGTCAGCGGTATATTAACATCTTCAATAGGCAAAGTCGCTATATTTGAAAGCATTATCGTTACCACAAGTTCGCTCGGCTGCAATTCGCCAAGCTGCTTTTTCCCCATAAGCCTTATACAGAAAACTATGACTGCATAAAGCAAAACAGCACGGATAAGAACAATGACCATTTTATCACCTCAACATTATCTTCTGCTGATTTCTTCTGAATATTCCATATAAAACAGCCAATAATATGTTCAAACAGATAATAGGGAGTGAAAATATGAAAGACAATGTTACAGACAGCCTTTCGGAAAGATTGGAAGATAATCTTCAAAGGCTCAGAATGCTTCTCGGACTTACATCAGATCTTTCCTGTGTGAGTACAGAGATCTGCGGCACAGTTTGTGCAGTCATTACCATAGAGGGTATGGTATCCTCTGAAATGCTGAACGAACTTGTAATGAGACCTCTTTCAGAAATCAAGAAGAATGATAAAACAGGACCCGCTGAGGTGATGAAATATCTTACAGAAGTAAGCCTGCTGTCAGCAGACAGGTCAGCCGTATACACACTTTCTTCTATAGCAGACAAGCTGTTTTCGGGATATGCAGTTATACTTGCTGACGGTATTTGTAAAGGTGCGGCTTTCGGCATACAGGGATATATCACAAGGGCAGTTTCTTCGCCCGCTACAGAAAATGACCTGCTTGCCTCACAGGAAGCATTTTCAGAAGTAGTCAGAACAAATATTTCCCTTGTCAGGAGAAGACTTAAAAGTCCTTTGTTAAGATTTGAGATGATGAAAAGCGGCAGGATATCAAAGACCGATATATGCCTTGTATTCATTGACGGCAAAGCCGATGAGAAAATGCTTTCACAAGTGCGCCGCAGGATAAGAGAGATAGAACTTGACAGCATATTAGGTCCGGGATTCATTCAGCCATTTCTTGAAAAAAGGTCAGATGATCTCTTATTTTCCGAGATAGGATATACCGAACGTCCTGATATGCTGTGCGCAAATCTTATACAAGGACGTATAGGCGTACTTGTTGACGGAGCACCCTTTGCGCTGATATGTCCATACCTTTTTTCACAGAATTTCGAAAATATAGATGACTATGCAGCCAAGACATATTTCGCTTCTTTTGTAAAGATAATAAGGATATTTTCCTTTATACTTGCAGTTGCATTTCCCGGGATCTATGTTGCCGCAGTAAATTTCAGCCCGGAGATGCTCAATTTCAAACTACTGCTGAGCCTTGCAGCAGGTGAACGTTCGACAATGCTTTCACTGTTCAGCGAACTTGTGATAGTCATGATACTTCTTGAGATACTCCGTGAAGCAAGTTTAAGACTGCCTAATTCAATAGGCACGGCCATTTCAATAGCAGGTGGCCTTATAATAGGCGATACAGCAGTGACAAGCGGTCTTATATCCTCTCCCCTGCTTATAGTTGTAGGTCTTACCGCAACAGCATCATTTGTACTGCCTGCCTTTGCACAGCAGATATCCGTACTAAGACTTATGTTCATCTTTGCAGGCGGGTTCGCGGGATTTTTCGGTATAGCTATATGCGCTGTACTGATATCCGCAAACATCTGCTCTCAAAGCTTTGTAGGCATACCTTTCACCTCACCTGCCTCACCGCTTCACAGCGACAAACTCATTACCGTCTTCGGACGAAAAAACTTCAAAGGCATGGCCGAAGAAAACACAACCATAAAGGATCTGGCATAAATGAAAAAAATCTCCGCATACCAGGCTGCAGCACTTCTGATCATCTCAAGACTTCTTATGCTGTCAATGTATATCGCAGATAACGGCGAGAACACCCTTTTGACAGCTGTAACAGCAGCATCTCTTGATATATTTAAAATGGCAGTCATGCTGCCTGCGATATATATACTGCAAAAAAAGAACCGTATCATATCAGACAGACAAGACAGTATATGTGCAGTTATGCTCGGAACAGGAGCTTTGATGTTTCTTATGATACTTACTGACAGATTTTCATCACTGATCGAGAGCGCTGCTCCCGAGCATTTTTCCAAATTGGGTGTGACTGCCGTTGTACTGACAGCTTGTGCATACACAGCATCAATGGGTATAAAAGCTGTATCAAGAACCGCTTCTCTGCTGCTGCCCATAATGACAGCAGTATTTACAATGATATTTTTCGAGCTGAGGCCCGGCATTCTCCCTGACCGCCTTAATCTGTATTCAGCAGACCCTATAGCCGAGATATCGCACACTCTCACAAAGCTTGCTGCACTATCATCTGACATCTTTATAATGTTCGGTGTGTTCCCGTATATCAGCTCAAGGCCTGAAAAAACCGTAAAGATCTATTTAACCGCAGACGGTATAATGACTCTGCTGTTCTTTATGACATCCTCATCAGTACTGGGTACTTTTTCCGGAAAAACAGGAAATGTCTGGACCGTACTTTCATACTGTACGCACGGTGCCGTGATAGACCGTTCCGCCGCAGTATTTCTTGCCGCATCTACTGTATTTTTCCTGCTTACAGGCGCTTTGCTGTTTATAATTCTAAAGGATTCGATAAAAGCCGTAAAAAATGATATTTCCGACAGCAAACTACTTCTGGCTCTGTCGGCAGGCATAGCTTTACTGCTTGCTGCAATGTCAGTACGCAGAACGAGCATAGCCACGCTATCTCTTTATGTTTGTGCCGTGTCAGTTATCGCACCGATAATACTGTTAAGCGTTTTGCCTTCATCAAACGCAGGAAAGGATAAATAATGAGCAGAAAAATACTGCTGTTGATAATAGCAATGCTTGGACTTATCTACTATACATCAGAAAAACCTTCCGAAATATCCGACAAAGTCATGGTCCATGCAATAGGGATAGATGAAAGGAAAGACGGATATCATCTGACTATGCAGATCTTTACTCCCGAAGGCAGCGGTGCGCAAACTCCCATCGACCCGTCTTCACCGAATGTGAGCATTATAAAGGGCAAAGGAAAAACTGTAAGCGAAGCCGCAGAAGACTGTGAACACAAGCTTGGCGGAGATGTATTTCTCGGGCAGAACAGGATAATACTTTTCGGGAAGGATACCGACCTCAGCCGTCATGACGAACTTTTTGGTTTCTTCACATCATCGGGCGAAGCTTTCATGAATGTTGACTGCGCCTGTGCCGAAAACAGCGCCGAAGAACTTTTATCTGTACCGCTCGAATCAGGTTCCGTTGCTTCGGAGCGATTTACAAGAATGATAAGTTCGGGCAAAAGCACAGGCTGTTGTGCTTCTTGCACACTGACCGAACTTATGCTGTCAATGAACGAAAACAGCAGTACGGCAATTCTGCCATTATTTTCTGCTCAAAAGGAGAAAAACTCAAAAGATAAGCTCAAATCAAGAAGTCCCATAGCAATAGAAAAAGGTGCGCTGTATGTAAAAGGGATGTTTTCGGGTGAGATATCCTGTGAGGAAATGGCGCTTTGTGCCGTACTGAACGGAACAGGGAACCACATCAGATTAGAAAATAATAATGCTGAAAGCAGTGAAACTGTTTATGAGATAAGATCACGTTCTGTATCGGCGGAAACCGAAAACGGGATCCCCGTATTCCGGATAAGATTACAGGCTGTCCCCGACAGACCTAACGATTCATCAGATCCGAAAACAAGAAATAAAAAAAGTATGGAACTGAACAGGCTGCTGACTGAAAGATCACAAATGCTTGCGGACA
>CADBTD010000134.1 GCA_902797535.1 uncultured Ruminococcus sp.
ACGCTTCTGCATAAACAGAAGCGCTTGACTGATCACAGAATAAGACAGATAAGTCCCGAACAGCCTTCATTTATCATGCGTGAAAGCGTTTCACACAGTTTCATTCTTGCTTCGGGAGGAAGTTTTCCGAGCTTTGTATTAAGGCCTTCGCTCACAAGCTCATGCAGTGACTTGCCGAATATGTTTGAGTCCCATATCTTTGTCGGACTTTCGTCAAGATCATTCATCAGAGACATAACAAGCTCCTCAGACTGCTTTTCAGAACCGACTATAGGCGCCACCTCAGTCTGTATCTTTGTTTTCATAAGGTGTATAGACGAAGCGGTCGCACGAAGCCGAATGCCGTATTTGCCGCCTTGTTTTATTATCTCAGGTTCATCAAGAGAAAGCTCGTCAAGGGTCGGCATAACTATGCCGTATCCGGTCCTTTCGGCTTCATCAAGCGCACCTGCCAGGCGTTCATACCTGTCGCGTATCTTCACAAGCTCGGTTATCTTAGGAATAAGGTCGCCTTCATTTTCAAGGGAAATGCCTGCCGCCTCACCTATCATGCGGACAAACAGACCGCTGTCCACCACTGCCGAGACCATAGCACTTCCGTCGGACAGATCCTTTGACAGCACAGATACAGAGGTTATATGCTCACAGCTGCGAAGTTCATCAGCAAAATCATCTATATCACGAAGTGTGCGTACCTTCTGTGCAGCAGAACGGATACTGCCGTAAAATGCTGTTTTCAGCCAGTGTTCTTTCGGAAGAGAATTTAGCCACTTTGGTGCATCCACCTGTATCTCTCTTATAGGAAAAGCGTACAGCACCTCGGCAAGTATCTCTGATATGGTATCCTTGTCAAGATCGGCACAGCTTACGGGTATAACGCCTGTGCCGTATTTTTCCGAGAGCTTTTCCGCAAGTGCCTTGGAATCTGCCGACCACGGTTCAAGGCAGTTGAGCAGCACCGCAAACGGCTTTCCTGCCGAACGCAGTTCCTCTATCACACGTTCCTCGCATTCTTCATATTCTTCTCGGGGAAGGTCTGTAATGCTTCCGTCTGTAGTGACCACAAGTCCTATAGTCGAATGTTCGGTTATGACCTTGCGGGTGCCTACCTCCGCCGCCATGTTGAAGGGCACCTCCGAGTCAAACCATGGAGTCATGACCATTCGGGGGGCTTCATCCTCGTAATACCCCTGCGAGCTTGGGATAACATAACCTACACAGTCTATGAGCCTTATGCGCATCTCTGCACCGCCCACCGATATATCAACTGCTTCTTCGGGAATGAATTTCGGTTCGGTAGTCATGATAGTTCTTCCCGCAGAGGACTGCGGGAGCTCATCACCGGCGCGCTCACGGCGATAGTCGCTTTCTATATTAGGCAGTACAAGCTCTTCCATGAAGCGCTTTATAAATGTTGATTTTCCCGTGCGGACAGGGCCTACCACTCCTATGTATATATCGCCTCCCGTCCGTGCGGCTATATCACTGTAGATGTCTTTCATATCTTTCCTCCTCAGTTCTTTATGGGTATTATAAGCACCTGTCTGTCGCTGTCACCGCATGGCGGATTTTCCTCTGCAAGGGCCTCCGCTTCAGTGGAATATCTTTTTGCAGTCTCCCACAGACTTTCACCGCTGTCGGTATAACATATCCTTACGGCGCATCGGCCGTCGGTGCATTTCGGATGTTCGGTATCGGCGGTAATATTGGTCACAAGCCCCTCTGTATCGTCAGCAAAAAGTACTGCCGACAGTTCAAGTTCGGCTTTTGCTGAAATACTCCCGCCGTCTTCTGTTCCGTCATTGAGTGTATAAGAGCAGGAGTTCATGCGAACCGATATCTCGGCAGTGTCAGGCAGACCTTTGCAGAAGTTCTCATGACCATCGGGCAGCTGAGTTTCAAAGGCAGACTCCTTTTCCGAATATACCACTGTACCGTCAGACAGCTTTCCGAGCATACAAAAGCTGAGCTTTCCATACAGCACTGCACCATTGCGGTCATCGTCGGGTTTTATGAACGCCGAAAGCTGTTCGCACCACATATCATATACCTGAACGAGTTCACCCTCGGGACAGCTCACTGCGGATACAACGATACACGGTACATTTACACGGTCGGGCGGCGAAAGTCTGACTGCTTTGAGCCTTTCAAGCGTGGTCTCATACCGTGTGGAGTAAGCATCTGTAACAAGCTCGGCATTAGAGTAACGGAATGCAGTCACTCTCACCAGCATAACAAGTTCGCATTCAAGCAGCGCACTGTCGGCTCTCGGAGTTATAACACACTTGGCTGCCGATATCTTTACATCACAGTCAAAATCATCCTCGAGCCCGCTAATATCCATCACCTGACTGAAAGGTATGGAAAACCTCATGGTCTCAGGTATGCCGCTGCTGCTGTCCTTTGACAGATAAAGCATAGACACCCTTGCCTCGCCCTTAGTGACCAGTTTCCCCGGTATTATGCGCTGCTCGCCTTTTACTATATCGACCCGGCTCTGTATCACGCTGCCGAAAGGCGGCTTTCCCTGCGCAAGCTCAAGTTCTTCTATGACCGTCACACGCTTTGTGCTGACAAGGCGCTCCGATGGGAATACCGTCTGTGCCTTTTTAAGCTGTATGCCGCAGCCGCAAGCATTTTTCAGCAGCTGTACGGAGTTTTCGGCATCTGCGGTCACATGACAGGATATGTTCCCCCGTACTTCAAGTCTGCGTTTATCCACTACACGACAGTTGACCTGTGATACCGCAGGCGTGATATCAGCCGACGGCGAAACAGCGTCGGGCGGCAGGTCTGCGGTGCGGGTGTATTCCTGTGTATGCTCTACACAGCATACTCCCGTACCTTCGGGACTTCGGTAAAGCACCCGGATAGTTACGCAGAGGTCAAATGTAAGCCTGCTGCCGTTTATGCCTATCGATGTCACGCCCGGTACGATACTGCATTTGAGCACCCTGAAAATATCCGGGCAGTAATCGGGCAGGATGAAGTCATGCTCCGCCGCCTGAGTTATCTCGGTGTCGAGCACACGAAGAGATGAGACAGCGTGTTCCCTGTCGGTTCTTAGTTCCATAGTCGTTCCTCCAAAATATTATTGTGACAGCATGGCCGCTGTCTTCGTTCAGTAAGATATATGCTCGGTGAAGGACAAATATTCACCGGATACAGCAATATAAATAACTGCGTGCAAAAAAATACCCCAAAAATCATTACATTATCGTCTTGAAAATATACAAAAACGGTGATATAATATTATTTTGGGAAAGAGAGTGATGTATGAAAATGGATAAGATCGATTTTTTCAGAGATCTTGCGGTGATAATCGTTTCAGCTAAACTATTCGGTCTGCTGGCGCAGAAGCTGAAAGCTCCGCAGGTAGTGGGCGAGATAATCGCAGGACTTGTGATCGGGCCCTGCTGTCTTAAGCTCGTAGGTGACACGGCTTACCTTTCGCTGATGGCGGAGATCGGCGTAGTTCTGCTGATGTTCGGCGCAGGACTTGAAACTAATATGAAAGACCTGCTCCACACAGGTGTAAAGGCACTTCTCATAGCTTGTATCGGCGTATTTGTGCCTCTTGCCGGAGGAACAATTCTTTACGGAGCGTTTTACGGATTCGGCAAATTCGGCAGTGAGCACTTTCTGCAGGCAGTATTCATAGGCACGATAATGACCGCAACTTCTGTCGGCATAACTGTTCAGGCGCTGAAAGAACTCGGCAAACTCAAAGGCGAGATAGGTACGCTCATAATGTCAAGTGCGATAATAGATGATGTTATAGGCATTATAGTCCTGACGTTCGTCATAGGCTTCAAAAACCCCGAAACAAAGCCTTCACAGGTGGTGGCAAGCACACTGCTGTTCATAGTATTCAGTTTTGCGGTGGGATTTCTTACCTACTTCATCTTCAAGAAAATAGACAAAAAGCACCCGCATCAGCGCAGGATACCTATCCTCGGACTGGCGCTGTGCATGGCGCTTGCCTTTGCCGCTGAGGAATTCTTCGGCATAGCCGACATTACAGGAGCTTATGTAGCGGGTCTTATTCTCTGCAGTCTTAAAGATTCTGAATACATAGCACGAAAGGTAGACATAAACTCCTATATGATGTTCGGACCTATATTCTTTGCGAGCATAGGAGTGAAAACAACATTTGACGGCTTTGACCCCGAACTTCTGCTGTTCTCGGTATGCTTCGTAATAGTTGCTATGGCTGCCAAGGTCATAGGCTGCGGCACAACAGCAAAGCTCATGAAATACAACCTCAGTGACAGCCTTAAAGTCGGTGTCGGTATGATGACACGAGGCGAAGTAGCACTCATAGTTGCAAGAAAAGGCATGAGTGAAGGCATGATAGATTCAAAATATTTTGCTTCTGTCATACTGCTTATAATAGTTTCATCAATGAGCACACCCATAATCCTTAAAATGCTCTATAAAAAGGATGAGAGCAAAAACGGTATAAAAGAAACAGTAAACGCATAAAATACTCTGTGTAAGATATCCTATGTGAGGGGGCGGACATCATGGCTAATATAATCGACTATATAGACTGGCGCGGTGACCTTGGATTTGAGTGTGCGCCTTTCAATGATGTGGATGCGCTGATACTCGCACAGCTCAGTTATCTGCCGTTTGACGGGATACTTACAGATGATGTGACTATGACCGTGCGTGAGATATCAGAGCATTTTATTCCCGAAAAGATACCTGAAAAACTGAGGATAATATCTTTCAGGGATGACTGTACGCTTCTGAAAAAAATGGGTTCAAGCGAACGTTTCGGCAAATTACCGATATCGGGATTCACCCACTCGCTTTCAGCCGAACGAGAAGAACAGTTTGCGGCACTGACCTGTGAGCTTCCGGACGGGAAAAGATATATCTCTTTCCGAGGAACAGATGACACCATAGCAGGCTGGAAAGAGGATTTCAACTTCAGCTATCTGAGCGAAACACCATCGCAGGCAAGGGCCGTAAAGTATGTAAACTCACTTGAAGATGATGACAGCGAACTTATACTCGGAGGACACTCAAAAGGCGGAAATCTTGCAGTTTAC
>CADBTD010000135.1 GCA_902797535.1 uncultured Ruminococcus sp.
AAGCGGCTCGGGAAAATCAACGCTGCTCAACTGTATAGGCGGACTCGACACGATGGATTCGGGCTCGGTAAAGGTAGACGGAAAAGAAATATTCGGACTGAAGCAGGGCGAACTTGCAGACTACAGACGTGATAACCTTGGTTTCATATTCCAGTTTTACAATCTGGTGCCGAACCTTACAGTAAGAGAAAACATACAGGTATGTGAATACCTTTCAGAAAAACCGCTTGACATGGAGGAGCTGCTTGACACTCTTGGGCTGACAGAGCATCAGAACAAATTCCCGTCACAGCTTTCGGGAGGACAGCAGCAAAGATGCGCTATAGCAAGAGCACTCATAAAAAATCCCAAGCTGCTGCTTTGCGACGAGCCTACGGGAGCACTTGATTCAAAAACATCGAGAGACATACTTATATTGCTTGAAAAGGTGAACGAAAAATACGGCACTACGATGCTGATAGTCACCCACAACAACTCGATAAAGAACATGGTGCATAAGGTGATCATAATTAAAGATGGGCTGATAAAGAAGGAATACGACAACGAGACCCGTGTTCCCGCGGCAGAGCTGGAGGACTTATAATGAACAGAGTACTCAGAAAAAGGCTGCTGCGTGACCTTAAAAGCAATTTCGGAAGATACGCTGCGCTGATCCTGCTGATAGTCATGGGTATATTCATTGTGCTCAGCTTGTCTGATTCTGCCGAGTCGGTGATACAGGGCACAGAGAATATGAAAAGTGTGAACATGGTCGAGGACGGACAGTTCACCGTATTTCTGCCGCTGACCGACGAGGAAAAGGAAAAGATATCCAAAAACGGGACAGTGATCGAGGAAATGTTCTACTCCGATCTGCCCGTTGAGGGCGGCAAAACGCTGAGACTTTTCAAAAACCGTGAAAAGATAGACCTTATACAGCTGACAGAGGGACAGCTTGCCGAAAGCGGCAGCGAAGCGGTGCTTGAAAGAAGATTTGCCGCAGAAAACGGATACAAGTGCGGTGATACGGTAATCGCGGGCGGCGAAGAATTCGATATAGTCGGTATAGGCACAGTGCCCGACTATGACCACCCTCTGAAAAGCTTAGCCGACACCTGTGCAACGAGCGAAGACTTCGGACTGATATTCACTACCGCCGAAAACTATGACCGCATACGCAGTGAGTCTGTACAGTCGGCCGAGGAATATGTTTATGCATACAGGCTTGGAGAAAAGTTCAGCGATGATGACCTTAAAGACGAGATAAAGTCGCTTGATTTCGACTGGAAAAAAGTCGAGGACAAATACTTCCGTGAAAGCATTGACGAAGTGCTTGAGGACAGGCGTGAGATAGAAAAAGGCTATGACGACCTTACAGACGGCACCGTACAGCTGAACGACGGACTGAAAGAGCTTGACGGCAATTCACAAAAGCTGAAGGACGGCGCACAGGAATTGCTTGACGGTTATCTTTCGCAGGCGCAGGCTTCACTTGCCGCTATGGGGACAAATGTGGTCCTTACAGAAAAAAACTATGCCGAAGAGCTTGACAAGATATACAAGGCTTCAAAGCAGGAACAGATAAAGTCACTCAAAGAAAGCATTGACGGGATAAAGGAATTCCGCGACGGTATAAACGAATATACCGACGGCGTAAATGAAGCATACGACGGTTCGGGAGAATTGAAGGATGGGGTAGCCGACAAGCGTTCAGACATAGACGAGATGCTTGATGAAGTATTCGATATAGAAATAGACAATCTGACGGGCTTTCTCAAGCAGAGCGACAATCAAAGGATAGGCGGTG
Source organism: uncultured Ruminococcus sp. (assembly GCA_902797535.1). GTDB lineage: Bacteria > Bacillota > Clostridia > Oscillospirales > Ruminococcaceae > YE71. The sequence continues at coordinate 1,787 of CADBTD010000135.1, forward strand.
CGGCAGAAGACGTGCTGACCAATAAAATGGCAGGACTTACGGCAGGCGTGATACTGCTGATACTCATATCCTATGTGATATCGGTATTCGTGGTACATCAGATAGAGCGTGAGTCGAGCGTTATAGGGTCGCTTTACGCTCTCGGTGTAAAGAAAAAAGATCTGCTCAGGCACTATATAACGCTTCCGTCGGTGATAGCATTTATAGGCGGCGCACTTGGCTTCGCGCTCGCACTGACCCCTATAGGCATAAAGGTACAGATAGGATCATCATCGGGATATTTTTCGATACCCGACTTTGATATAGTAATGCCCTGGTATTACATCGTATATGCCTTTGTCATACCGCCGCTGATAAGCGCATCAGTAAACGCGCTGGTGATAAATAAGCGGCTTTCCAGGCCTGCGCTTTCGCTGATAAAAAATGAGCAGTCGGCGGCTAGCTACAGACAGTTCAGAATACGGTCAAAGAGCTTTCCGAAGATATTCCGCATAAGACAGACAGTAAGAGAAATGAGGTCGGCTATAACTGTAGTGCTCGGAATGTTCTTCTCGCTGCTGGTGATAACGCTGGGACTTACCACTTACACGTTCTGCAATAACGTAAAGATATACAACGTAAAGGAAACGAAATACGAGTATATGTATCTTTACAAGTACCCTGAAAAGAAAGTTCCGGAAGGCGGTGAGGGCATATACATCAAGACGCTGAGCACAGACCTTACGGGAGCACCCCTTGATGTGTCGGTGATAGGCATAGACGGCAGGAGCAAATACTTTGACGCAATAGTTGAAAAGGGAAAGAACCGTGCAGTTGTAAGCAATTCACTGAATGAGAGATTCGGTTTCACTGAGGGTGACAGAGTTACATTCAGCGACAAGGCAGCTGACACCGATTATTCATTCACGGTAACAGATGTATGCAACTACTCGCCGGGCTTTACCATATTCATGGATATAGAGAGCATGAGAGAGCTTTTCGGGGAGGACGATGACTATTTTAATGCGGTATTGTCTGACAAAGAACTTGACATAGACGAGGGCCGCATTTACAGCATCACCACAAAGGACAACATAAGGAAAACGGCTTCGGTGTTCATAGATCAGATGAAGCCGCTGATGACAACGCTTTTTATAGCAGGGTCGGCTATATTCTGTGTGGTGATGTATCTGATGCTGGGTGTTATGATAGACCGTTCGGCATTCGGCATATCGCTGATAAAGATATTCGGCTATCGTTCAAAAGAAGTGCGCAGTCTCTACCTGAACGGAAATCTTCTGATAGTGATGTTAGGCGGGCTTATATGCATACCTGCGGCAAAATCAGTGATCAACATGATATATCCTTCATTTGTCACAAACGTTGCAAGCTGCATGAAAATGTCGCTTACATGGAAGCAGTTTGTGCTGATATATTCGGCTATGCTGGTCATATATCTTGTTATAAACGAGCTTTTATTCCTGAAAATAAAGCGCATAACTCCCGCTGAGGTCCTGAAAAACAGAGAATGA
>CADBTD010000136.1 GCA_902797535.1 uncultured Ruminococcus sp.
TCTTCGACCATCTGGGAAAGACGCTCGGTCTCAGAGGTGATAACGCGCATACCCTTTACAAAAGTGTCACGGTCATCAATAGCTGTAAGAGTTTCGCTCCAGCCCTTTATAGCAGTGAGAGGAGTGCGCAGCTCGTGGGATATCGACGATATGAACTCATTTTTCATCGACTCGGTGCGTGAAAGCTCCTGCGCCATGTAGTTTATCGAGTCACACAGGTCACCGAGCTCGTCATCGGAGGTCTTGTCTATATGCTCTGTAAAGTCGCCCTTTGCTATTTTTCTCGCTATCTCACCTATCTTTATGACAGGGTAAACGATAGAACGAATAAAGAAACGTCCCGAAAGATATATCATGAAGGTTATCATGAGAAACAGCAGAGTAACGCCTATCATGAGTATAAGTATCTGGTGGTCGATGTTCTTCATCGAGGACACCATTCTGAGGGCACGGTATTCGCAGCCCGTAAAGGATATCACAGCAGATACCGCTATGACCTTTTCACCGCTGGGCAGTTCAAAGATATTATAAGCCATGCCGTCTTCCGAGGTCTTAGCTTCTTCAAGGTCATCGAAGCTCATATCATCTCCCGGCGAGAAACCCGAGGAAGTGATATCCACACGGTCATCGGCGGTGATAGCCATAAGTTCGATCTTATCCTTATCCTCATAGCCCTCAACGATAGAGCGTATCTGAGCAGAGTAATTTATAGCCGAGTCGCCCGTATAGTTTTCAAGAGAGCCTGTAATAACGTTCATATGAGAAACAAGGAACTGACGGGCAGAGCCATAGTAATAATTTTTCAGCAGTACGCCGATAAGCACGCCGATTATCATAAGGGCAGCGACGACCATACCCATACTCGTAGTCTGCCAGTGGGTAACGATACTGCGTCTGCCGAAGCGGCGGCGGCTTTCCTGAGCAGTCTTTTTTATTTTAGGCGTTTTCGGTTTTATTTTTTTCTCACGGGAAATAGTATCGTCACTCCTTTCGTCAAAATAAAAATATCTGCACTCGCCGGAATGCCGGGTGAGCGGTATGAAACTTATGCGGCATATTTTTTATGCGGCACTCCACTTATAGCCGAAGCCCCAGATGGTAAGGATGTATTTGGGATTGGAAGGCTCGTCTTCTATCTTCATGCGGATACGGCGGATGTTTACATCGACTATCTTGTCGTCGCCGTAATAGCTTTCGCCCCAGATGTGGTTGAGGATGCTTGAACGGTCGAGCGCCGTGTTCTGATTTTTGAAGAAGTATTCCATTATCTGATACTCTACCTGTGTAAGGTCTATCTGGGTACCGTTCTTGAAAACAGTGCGGCTCTTCAGATTGAGAGTGAAAGGACCGCTTGTGATGACCGAGGCAGTTTCGGCTTGTGAATGGACCTTGTTGACACGGCGGCAGACAGCGTCTACACGCGCAATAAGCTCAGAGATCGAAAAAGGCTTTGTGATGTAGTCATCGGCACCCATCATCAGCGAGGAGATCTTGTCCATTTCCTGAGATTTCGCAGAAAGCATGATGATGCCCATAGTCTCACTGCTCTCACGGAATTTCTTGCATACCTGCATACCGTCGATCCCGGGCATCATGATGTCCAGCAAAGCAACGTCAAAACCGTCCTCTTCATTTTCATAGGCCTTGATAGCGTCTTCGCCGCAGCAAACGTCAACTACGTCATAGCCGCTTCTCTTCAAATTGATAACGACAAAATCTCTGATGGATTCTTCGTCTTCGCAAACCAGTACTTTTTTCAAGAATATCAGTCCTTTCTGTTTTTGTATCTGTATGTCTGTTGATGTTCCTTAATTGTTTACGGGATAGAAATTGTTCTGTACTTCGTCAATGGTGAGTACCAGCATCTCGCTGCTGTTTACGGGCAGCTTCGCAAGATAGTCCATCTGTCCCGACGAAACTATCAGCTTGTAGCCGTTGTATAGATATTCCTCGGTCTCATCATGGGTCACCGTCTTTATCCGCATAAGCTCAGTCATCGGTGCATTTATATTGCCTTCATATTTGTAGAAGACCGTTTCGTTTGAGTCGCTGTTGTGCTTGACAGTGACAGTGTCCTGCCACCTGGGCGGAAATGCCATTGTGTAGCCGTCAGCTACCGAATGATATCCCGATATTTTCGGCTCCAGCTTGTAAAAGTCCTCATAGGTGTTCCATGAGGTCATGAGCATCTGTTCTTCGGCTACCGCATCTTCGTACCCGAGCATAGGCTTGCATGAGGGTATCTCATATACCCCGTCACCGTCGATGTCAGCACAATAATAGCCTAAAGGCCTCGTGACAAGCGGCAGCATCTTCTGTGACCTGAGCTGAACAGGGTTTTGCAGTCCCGAATAACGATAGTATATTATCTCTGTGCGCAGCTGTCCTTCAGTGTCTATCTCGTCTATATATACCGCAGGGTCACCCACAGGCAGCTTGCTCTTGTATGCGTGAGAATACGACTGAGTGCCGTCACACATATCTATGCCGTCATCCTTGACCTTTTCGCCGTTCTCAACTTTCAGCAGATAGGCTTTTGTGTAGTACATCCCCGTTTCCGCATCCTGAGAACGCTGTATAGTCACAAGCTCTTCCTTTCCGTCAGAGTTTATGTCTATGGTCTCGAGCAGCGCATAGGTATCGGTACCTATCCTCTGGAATGTCTCGTTTGAATAGGAATATATCTCAAGGTTGTTTTCGCCTGTTATGCTCTGATAGCCCACAAGAATGTCCTGCTCCTTGTTTGTGCCCAGCCCCGAGATGACTACTTTGTCTATCTCAGTGCCCGCACCTGCTATCTCACGCACCGAATACCAGCTCCCGTCATCACGGCGGTCGAGCAGATTTACTCTTATACCCTCATTTTCGGCACCCGTGTATTCATAGAATACCAGCGCTTCTTCGGTAGGCTCTCCGTCAACATTTGCCATAACGTATGCCGAACGGTTCGTGCCTCCCCTGGGGTATTTAAGGGTTATGTTCCTGCCCACCTCGGAAATAAGGGCGGCGTGTATCTTCGACTGTTCATCGGTCAGCTTCGGGGCAGCAAGAAGGCCGTCCACGGACATATCCGAGCCTGTGCAGCCCGTCAGCAAAACAGCCGACACCAGACAGGCGAAGTATTTTTTCACTGTAAAAGTAAACGTCTGCGGACACCTCCTGAAAGAATGATTCGGGAAAAACGGCGCACTGTTCAATGCCCTGCACTGATAAGGCGGGGGAAGCATACTGCTTAAAAGCCCCTTTGAGAGCAGTCCCCTCCGTGTTTCCATACAAAATCATTATACCACAAACTGCATTGTTTTGCAAGGGTTTTTGAAAAAAGAAGTGTCATAATTCACCGCCGAAAGCGCAGAGCTTGCCGATTATTGCGCAGGGGCAGAAAAGTCATATATTTTATTGCTGAATTTTACGGGCATACTTGAAATCCGAGAATTTTTATAGTATAATTAAATTATTATAATGGCTCAGCAGGGCATTTTGTCCGTGAAGTCAAATTTTATGTGATAAAGGAGTTTTGATTATGGCTTATGTAATAGGCGTAGACTGCGGTACGAGCGGTACTAAAACAGTGCTTTTCGATGAGGCAGGCAAGGTAATTGCTTCACATACCATTGAATATCCCATGTATCAGCCGAAGAACGGCTATGCAGAGCAGGAGCCTGCTGACTGGGCAGACGCTATGATAAATACCATAAAGGCAGTAATGGCAAAGAGCGGCGTTTCAAAGGACGACGTTAAGGGTATAGGCATATCGGGCCAGATGCACGGTCTTGTAATGCTCGACAAGGAGAACAACGTTCTCCGCCGTTCGATAATCTGGTGCGACCAGAGAACAGAAAAGGAAGTTGAGTGGATGAACTCGACCGTAGGTCAGAAGAAGCTCATCGAGATAACCGCAAACCCCGCCCTTACAGGCTGGACTGCCGCTAAGATACTCTGGGTAAAGAACAATGAGCCGGAAGTATTCGATAAGGTAGCTCACATACTTCTTCCTAAGGACTATCTGAGATTTGTTCTCACTCATGAGTACGCTACCGAAGTTTCGGACGCTTCCGGTATGCAGCTTCTCGATGTTCCCAACAGAAAGTGGTCAGATGAACTGCTCACTGCTTTCGGCATTGACAAGTCATGGCTCGGCAAGGTGCATGAGTCCTGTGAAGTTACAGGCACACTTACCAGGGAAATGGCTAAGGAGCTCGGCCTTAACGAAGGCACTATCGTAGTGGGCGGTGCAGGCGACAACGCTGCTGCTGCTATCGGCACAGGTGTTTGCGAAGACGGCAAGGCATTTACCACAATAGGTACATCGGGCGTTGTGTTCGCACATACATCAAATATAGCTATCGACCCCAAGGGCAGAGTACACACCTGCTGTGCAGCAGTTCCCGGCAGCTGGCACGTTATGGGCGTTACCCAGGGCGCAGGCCTTTCGCTCAAGTGGTTCAGAGATAACTTCTGCGAAGCCGAGAAGGAGACTGCAAAGTACATGGGCGTAGATGAATACTACCTCATGGACAAGGAAGCTATGACCGTTCCCGTAGGTGCAGAAAGACTTCTTTATCTGCCTTACCTCATGGGTGAAAGAACACCCCACCTTGACCCCAACGCAAGAGGTATGTTCTTCGGCCTTTCCGCTATGCACACCAAGAAGCATATGCTCCGTGCAGTACTTGAGGGCGTTTCCTACTCGCTCCGTGACTGCGTTGAGGTATTCAGAGAGATGGATATAAACGTTTCCGATATGATGGCCTGCGGCGGCGGCGGAAGCTCACCCCTGTGGAGATCAATGCTCGCAGACCTCTACAACTGCCCCGTAAAGACAGTTGCATCCAAGGAAGGCCCCGCACTCGGTGTTGCACTTCTCGCACTCACAGGTGCAGGCGTTTACTCGTCAGTACCCGAGGCCTGCAAGGCTGTAGTATCCACCGATAAGGTACAGGAGCCCGCTGCTGAGAACGTTCCCGTATACGAGAGCTTCTATCAGCTCTACAGAGAGATATATCCCGCTGTAAAGGCTCAGTGCGCTAAGCTCGCCAAGCTGTAATATATCGGCTCACACAGAATAGTATTCCCCCGAAGGTCATCAGGCCTCCGGGGGATTTTTTTCAGTATTCGTAACTTTTGTATATGCGGTAAGCGATGAAACACATCACCGCCGCAAGCATCGGGTTTAAAAGCATATACATTCCTATCGGCATCATGCCGCTGAAATAGAACGACTTCGTGAAATCCATAAAGGTGTGCAGACCTATCGCTGTCCATAACAGCTTTTTGCTTTCGGTGTACTGTACACCCGTGAATACTATCACCGACATGGCTATCGAAAAAGCAACGCCGTTGATAAGGTCGTAGGTTATGAGCATACTGTCTATGGCAGTGATGCCGCTTACACTGTGGGAAAGCATTATCTCACAGGCTCCGTGCCCTATGCCGTAAGAGACCGCGTCGGTGTATTCACCGTAGTTCTGCAGCGGAAACCTGAATACAAGATAACGTATTATCTCCTCAAATACTGCCGAAAGTACCCCTCGGAAAAGATAGTACAGCCAAACGTTCGTATGCTCAAGGTCTGCAAAGCCCATGCGCATTATCCCGCGGGGAAGTATTATCGACATATACGCGAATAACCCAAGGATAAGCGGCAGCATTCTTGCCGAGGTCTTTCTTTTCCATAGATAAAGCGCGGCAAACGGCAGCAGATATGCTATCAGTATAGCCGGACCTGTGCCTATGCTGCTGTCGGCAAA
>CADBTD010000137.1 GCA_902797535.1 uncultured Ruminococcus sp.
ACTCGTTGACAGCGACTTTGCCGAGCTGAAATTGCACACAACGGAAGGCGCGGCTGACATTCTGATGCTCGGCAGACCATACATGGACGAATATCCACAGCCCACGCCAGAAAAGTGGCAGTCGATTCTCGGCGAAAGCACATGGTCACAGGTCGAGGAGATACAGTCGGGTGACCATACGTTTGCGGAGGACGCCATGGCTGAATTTGCACAGCTTATCGGGCTGGGGGAGAATATCCTGCTTGAAAATGATGATATACCCGAGGGTGCTGAGGTAATGCATTTCAAGAAGACTAAGGAGAAGAAACTGACACTGAATGCGGCGTTCAAGCAGGTGTTTGGGCCCGAGCTGGAGAAGCGTGGGTTTGTCAGAGCAAAAACCAAGTACCCATACTATGTGAGAAAGGTTGGTGAGGACATATATCATATCGTGACCGTAAAAAGCACTCACACCAGCATCAGGGGTTACAAGAACTTCGATGTTATCGGCGGTGTTACTACGCTGTACCGCAGAGATCTTGACATTTCACAGCCTATTGATTATTTGTCGTCTTTTCTTAGGAATAATGATAGTTTTACAGGTTACAAATATAGTATCAGAGACAGAATGACTCATTATAACGATGACAATATAGTTCAGGTCTTTGAGAATATGCTTGAAATAACTAAAAAGTATATGCTTCCGATCCTTGATAAAGCTGTAGACTATAAATCGGTATTCAGATATTATTTGCAGTATGATTATATGTGGCCGATACTTATGGATGACAGTATAGAACTGACCGACGAGTTCATAAAACACTATCTGGACAGATTTTATACTGATCCATATCTGCTGTTTATTGGATATGACGCTGATTTCGCAAATGAATATATGTCGGAAGAAATTCGTGCAGCAGAAAAAGAACTAACTGAATGTACGAAAGAATCTGATAAACCTTCATTAGAACGTATTCTAAATATCAATATTGAAATGGGAAAAATAATACCAACCCTTTATTCAAAAGTAAAAAATAACCCAAAACTGAATAAAGAGATCACCGATATGATGGAAGCACGAAAAAAAATAAATAAAGCGATCATGGATATGTATGTTTGAATTATAACTGAGGAGTTCGACAGAAGCTCTTAAAATCCTCCCAGCCCACGGTGTCCGCAGACCTTGTGCCTGTTCAGCTCACTTTCAAGCTCTCTGAACTCCTCGTCCGTCAGCTCCACATAGGCAGCATTCAGATTTTCGATGATGCGCTCCTTGTTCTTCGAGCCGGGTATCGGCACTACATTCGGGTATTTGTGCAGCATCCACGCAAGGGAGATCTGCGCAGGGGCGGCGTTCTTCTTGTCTGCAAAATCTTTCAGCATCTCCACGATCGGCATATTGCCCTCGATGTTACGACGGGATAGCTGCGGCACCCAGTTTCGCACATCGTCATTGCGTTCAAACTGCGTTTCGGTCGTGATCTTTCCGGAGAGCAGACCGCTTGCGATAGGCGAAAACGGCACAAATCCGATGTTATGTTCCATGCAGTAGGGGATAATTCGACTCTCGCAGTCACGCTCCACCATTGAGTAGATGTTCTGTATTGCCGTCAGCGGAGTGACGCTCTGCGCTGCGTCGATCACATCAACATCGACCTGCGAGAGTCCCCAGCCACGGATAAGTCCGTCATCAATGAGCCTGCCCATTGTCTCTGCGACTTTCTCCACAGGCACACCGCCCATTCGGTGCAGATAATAAATATCCACATAGTCGGTACGCAGACGGTCAAGTGAGCCCTCAAGGTGGCGGCGGACTTCGTCATACACGTCCTTGCGGAAACCCACGGAACGGAGCATCAGCTTTGTTGCGATGACTACATCATCACGCACGTCTTCCAGCGCCTTGCCGACGATCAGCTCGTTGTGTCCGATACCCGACAGGTTCGGGCTGTAGACCTCCGCTGTATCAAAGAAATTGCAGCCGTGCCGATAAGCATTTTGTATCGCTTCGATGCTGTATTGCTCGGACGGTATCTTGCCGTAGCCGTGAGAAAACGCCATGCACCCCATGCCGACTGCGGAAACTTCTATGTCTTTCAGCTTTCTTGTTTTCATTATGAGTCCTCCTTATCGCTCGGGTGCATTGACGGCTATCCATTCGCCGTCACGCTTTTCGTAATAATGCGTGCCTTTTATGCGGTAAGTTCCTTTTGCACCGTAGGCATTGGCATTCAGCACCGAGGTATAAGTCACACTTGCGGTATCACCGCTGACCTCGACCTTCGGGCTGTCCAAGCCTATCGTGAAGTACCGCAGGCTTCCGTCAGCAATGTCTGCAAAGTATTCCTCGCGGGTCTGTGTCATGCCGCTCATGTGTGTATAGGTCATATCCTCGGAAACCAGCTTGCGCATAGTGTCGATATCCGCATCGGTCATAGCCTGACAATACCTCGCCTGTGCGTACAGAACGGAAAGCTGCTCATCGTTCATTGAGCCGATGTCTGCGTTTATCAGCTCAACATTTGTCAGTGCGGAAAAGTCGTAATTCTCCATATCATCACCGCTTTCATTTTGGCTTGTTTCAATGATCTCTGCCGCCCCCTGTGTTGTGACCGCTTTTGTTTTCTCGGGTTCGGGAGTGATATTTGAAGCAGTCTGTCCGCTCTCATTTCCGCAGGAAGTCAGACAAAACAGCACTGCGGTCAATATAATGACAAACTTCATCAGGAACTTCTTACCTGCCGAGATCAAACTTTTTGTTTTTCAGCGCCGCTATCGTTCCGCCGTCCAC
>CADBTD010000138.1 GCA_902797535.1 uncultured Ruminococcus sp.
CGTCACCGCCGAATGCATGGTCAAACACATACCTGATCGTATCATCAAAGTAAAGCCGCATCGGCGGGTCATGCTTGACATAGCGGTAAAGCAGAGAATTGTTCCTGCCAAAGCGGAGCATTTCCGCATAGGGACGAAACAGCTGCGAATCAGCCCATTTATTCATCCAGAATGAGCCGTGACCCAGTGATCTCAGCTCACCATCGCAGCGGAAGCCTACCATTGCAGGAGTATTGTAGAATGCATAATCGCCGACGGTCCTGATACCTGCACCGATAGATGCAGTCCGCAGAGAGATCGCATCTGCACAGAACAGAGTTCCGATGGATACACAGTTATCTCCGATGGCAAGGGTCTCCAGTCCCGATGCACCGCGAAAAGCTTCATTTCCGATGCTTTCCAGCCCCGCAGGCATTTTTATATGTCTCAGGTAAATACAGCCCTTGAAAAAGAAGCTGCCGATATGACGTATCGTGTCGGGCATAATGAGAGTTTCGATTACTCTGCACAGGGAGACAGGATCGTTTGCAAAGGCGTTGTCGCTTATCGAAACTACGGGCTTTCCGTTCAGTTCGGAGGGAACAGTGACCTCTTTCAGCGAATTATTATTGACACAGCGAACGATCACACAGCTGTCCCACTGCTCTGTTATATCCCACTGACAGCCGTTAGCCTGAACGACAGAACGGACAGGCTCGGGAGGGAGCGTATCTACAGAGTCGTTGAGCATATCGATGAATTCTTCTATGCTGTCAGCGACAAGTATCTTATCTTCGAGCTCTTCACTTGAAACATAGTATACCTGATGTGTTTTGCTGCTCCAGAAGAAATGATTGCCGTCTTCGTCCTCTGCGAGAGGGAACCAGTCATCGGGGATAAACCTGTTCAACGGTTCGGTGCGGTATATGCGGTCAACAAGCTGTTCAAAACCACCGACTTCATTTTCCAATGTGACCAGATCATATACTACAAAGTCATAATTATCTATTTCAATGTAACAGCTTCTCATTCCTGAACGATCTGTTACGGAATAAAGATCCTTTAATATGTCAGGGAAAACTATCCCGTATTTCTGTTCGAGATAAGCTATTCGTGCTTCGCTTTTCTCCCTGTTGTCTGACTCTCCATTCAGAAAGAACCTGTACTTTGAGGTTTCTTCGGATATCTTGCCTTCAAGGGGCATATTTACTGCATTCCCAAAATAGTAAAAATCATCATGCATTGAACACCAGCTTGTCAGCACCTCATGGCGGATACCCTTGTCGTCAGTGTATATCAGCTGTATCTGCGACACATCACCCTGTGCAGTCCATGTGCGGTAGAGCATATGTTTATCTTCATATTCTGTAAAGACTTCCCTGCCGTCACCAAATTCTTCAAAGAAGTGTTCATCTGTTACTGTTTGGGGTATAACTTTATAAAGCCGATCCAGCGGGATAGTTTTCAGCACTGTTACGGATATGATCGCAGAAAAATCGTCCAGACAGAGGACCTCTTCAAAGCGGCAAAGTACAGCACAGGCCTTGCCGATATCCTCGGGACTTTCAGCACTGTCCCAACCGTTCAGGAACATCTGCCACGGCTCGAAGACCGTAGTGAATATATCGCCTATATCCTCGTCAAAAGGTGCGGTGACCTTTAGTATGCGCCTTTCTCCGACGACAGGTACCCGATCTGTGTGTACCCATTTTCTTTTATCGGGCGGCAGACACAATTCTTCCTTTGCACATTCCATCCATGCAAGATGATATCCTATATTATGGATACCCGCACCCTCGATCAGATGGCGAGCCCGATCATCATTCGTTATACGGCTTCTACAGCAAGAGCATAAAAAGTTCACTATATCATCTCCTCTTCGGTCACAGCAGTCGTGTCGTCTATACTTAATATACCATAATTGCGCCTTAAAATCAATAGAAACCTTGCATTTAAAATCACTCCCTGTGCATTACACACAGAAAGATATCAAAAAGATAAACAGAACAGAAGACCACGGCAGCGTATCTTAACTTTAAATCGCAAAAGTAATATAATAATAGTGCAGAAATATGCCAATGGTCTCCGAAAGAAGGCAGCCACATGGCATCAATAGAAAAGAGAGGAAACAGTTACAGGATCAAGGTATCCTGCGATTACAAGGCAGGCGGTATTGTTTGAGGAGGAGTGCAGTCATGGTCAGGTCGCTTCGGCGGTCAAATTTTAAGTGTTGTCGGAGGACTGGTTCGAGCAGTATGCGGATCTGAATCTGAAAAGCACAACACTCACCCGACAGCGCCAACTTACCAACCGAGTCTATAAAGCGATAGGTCATATCCGCATAGACAAGCTGACCGCACGAGATATCCGGAAATTCATCAGCAGCCTTGCCGGAGAAGGAGTAAACGAGCATACAGGCAAGCTACTGTCACACGCGGGAAGGCTCAGACTATCTGTTCACCCAGTATAACGGCAAACTGATGAGCATTCAGACTCCGTATGAATGGCTGAAATCATTCTGTGAGGAGCATGGCTTGGCGTTCAAAGGAATACACAGCACGAGACACACATTTGCATCGCACATGATAGCCAGTAAGATGGATATAGTTCAGGTTTCTCGGACATTAGGACATACTTTACCAAGTACAACTTTGAACATTTATTCCCATCTGATCCAAGATGCAAGTGACGAGGCTTGCAGTGTGGCAGAGGGTATCCTCTCCA
>CADBTD010000139.1 GCA_902797535.1 uncultured Ruminococcus sp.
GAACGCCTGCTCTTGCACCGCCGATACCTGCTGCATAAGCAAGACCGAGGTCCTGAGCATTGCCTGTAGCATCCTGCTCAACTGCGATAAGGCAGGGAACACCCTTGCCGGCTTCGTACTCGCTGCGAACTGTGTGACCGGGTCCCTTAGGAGCGATCATAACAACGTTAACGTTCTTAGGCGGAACGATGCAGCCGAAGTGGATATTGAAGCCGTGTGCGAACATAAGGGTCTTGCCTTCGGAGAGGTTAGGCTCGATATCGCTCTTATAGAGAGAAGCCTGCTTCTCGTCGGGGATAAGTATCATGATAAGGTCAGCCTTCTTGGTAGCCTCAGCAACGCTGAGAACGGTGAGACCCTGAGCCTCAGCCTTAGCCTTGCTCTTTGAACCCTCATAAAGACCTACGACAACGTCTACACCGCTGTCCTTGAGGTTGAGTGCGTGAGCGTGGCCCTGTGAGCCGTAGCCGATGATAGCGACAGTCTTACCCTTTAAAAGGTTGAGGTCGCAGTCCTGCTGATAGAAGATCTTTGCATCTGACATTTTTGAATTCCTCCAAATAAATTATTTTCATATATAAGTCCTGTGGGTGATCTTATTTAGCCGCAGGATTTATTTCGTTTTTAAGGGTCATTTCTTTGCAGCTATGACCTCAGCGCCCTTCTGTATAGCTATAGTGCCTGTACGCACCATCTCTATTATGCCGTAGGGTGCTATAAGCTCCTCAAAGCGCTTGAGATGCTCATACTTGTCGCAGACTTCAAGCGTCATGGTAGTAAGGGTAAGGTCTATGACCTTAGCGTTGGTTATCTCGCAGATAGTCATGATATCCTGACGCTTGTCTGCGCCTGCGGCTATCTTTACGAGAAGAAGTTCACGGGCCATGCACTCGCCCTGAGCGAAGGTCTTGACCTTTATGACCTCGATGAGCTTGTTGAGCTGCTTTTCGATCTGCTCGACAGTATAGTCGTTGCCGTCTGCGATTATGGTAACTCTTGAAACAGCAGGGTCGTGTGTAGGACCTACCGCAAGGCTCTCGATGTTGAAACCGCGGCGAGAGAACAAGCCGCTTATTCGTGAGAGCACACCGCTGTGGTTCTCAACAAGTACGGAAATCGTATGCTTCATAGAAATCATTCCTCCGGATCATGACTTGAATTTTATATTTTCGAGCATTTTGTCGAATTCTTTCTTGGCGGCACCGTCGGGACTGCCGTAGTTTACGCTTATTATAAGCGAGTTGCCGTTATAGAAAGTAACATATTCGTCGCAGTTGTAGACCATTGAGCCCATTTCAGCGTGGGTCTGGATGAAAAGCCAGTCCTGACCGCCCTTATTTACCAGCTTGTGGTCGGTGATGGATATGCCTTCCTGCTGCTGCATCTGTGCTTCAACAGTCTGGAACATAAGGTCTGCCATACCTGTGTCCGTTATGCTCACGTTTCTCATCTCAGCCTGATACATAGGTGAGATGAACAGAATATTGCTGGGGTAATCGCTGGAAGCGTCGTCAGCATAGTAGTATATGCCGTCAAGCAGCTGATTAAGGTCCATCTGCTGGAGTATCTCGGTCTTGTCTGCCTGTTCGACTATAAGGTTCTTGAAGGATTCGGCGTCAACCCATTTCTTTGTATCAAAGCTTACAGAGTAGACATCATTGCTGTATCCGCCGTCCGACTCGGACTTTTCCTCATCCTTCTTGTCGTCCTTTTTATCTTCTTTTTTCTTCTCTTCCTTTTTTTCTTCTTTCTTTTCCTCGGAGGACTCGTCCTTCTTGTCTTTGTCCTTGCTTTCCTCAGACTCCGGGCTTTCCTCTTCCTCAGCTTCCTCTTCGGATGAACTGTCTTCCTCGGGTTCATCCTTTTCGGCTGCTGTTGTGGTGGCAGCAGTGGTAGTGGTATCGGCTTTTTCTTCCTTCTCTGCGGATTCCGTGTTGCCGCAGGAAGCGCAGGCAAGTGCCATTGTCAGAGCGAGTAACGCTGCGAGAGTCTTCTTTTTCATTTTGTTCCTCCGTATATGTATTATTTTACTTTAGCTGTTTTGAGAATGTTTTTCTCAAGGTCTTTTATGCCTTCGTTGTCTGCATCGTATGACATAGCGGTCACATAGAACACGTTGCCGTTCTGTGACAGTCCGATGTAGTTTGCATAGGTCACGGCCATCTGACCTTCAGACACCGCCGGCACGTTGAGTACTCTTGCCCATGAAGTATCGCCCGATTCAAAGTATTTTACATTTTTTTCGTCATACTCGCTCATCATGAAATAATCCTTCATAATGTCTTCGGTCATCTTGTGACCTTTGCAGTACTCATCGTATTCTACCCTGCTGTCTATCACAGCAGTGGGCAAGATGCCTTTTACAAGGTTTTCACTGTGCGCACGGTAGTAGTATGCCGACTCATAGTTTTCTCCTACAAGTGCTTCTCCCATATTGCCGCTTTTTATATTGAACTCATCGGCATTCATCCATACCGACTTGTTGTAAGTCATAGTAAAGCCGTTGAGCTCCATCTTCGCAGTTGAGGAGGTCTTCTTTTTCTTGGATTTATCACTTTTTGACGAACTGTCCTTCTTGGAGTCGCTTTTTTCCTTTGAACTGCTGTCCTTATCCTTTTTATCTTCCTTTTCCTTTTCCGAAGAGCTGTCTTCGGCGGAAGTTTCCGCAGCCTTAGTGGTAGTGGCTGCAGTGGTAGTCACGGCAGTTGTGGTTTCGGCAGGTACGGACTGTGAAGCGCTGTCCGTACTGCTGCATCCCGAATATGCGAGTAAAGTCAATATCACCGCTGCTGCGGCAAAGAGATCTTTTTTCATATATCTGTTCTCCGTATAGTCATATGAAAGACAGTGTTTTCACGATAGCTTCGTATTCGTCTTCCATTCTGTCCGAAAGCTCTTCGGTTGATGAGAATGTGAGCGTGTACATAACGCTCTGTTCTATGCACTGATACATTATCCTTTTCATTTTTATCTCGCCGTCGGCATAAGAATAGCTCATGGCCACTTTGAGATAAGTTCTTCCGCCTATATCGGTGAGCCCCGATTCTTCACGGATAAGATCGATGCCGTCCATAGTCTTATACAGGTCTTCAAGACCGTTCAGGCAGTCTTCAGCCATATCTGATATAGTTATGTTCTCATAGCCCTTTGAACGGTCGGGAGCACTTATAACGAGATGAGGGACATCATAGGTGAAGTATTCCTTTTCCATGCCCTTCTTGATGCTCTCATCTATGAAGTACAGCACGCCGTCAGCGTTGTTTTTAAGCTCTTCGGCATTTGACTTGTCGAATTCATACCCCATATCTGAAAGCTGCTTCATGTATTCGTCCGCGTTTATCCATTTATCACGGTCAACGTTCAGGGTATAGCCTGTGCCTGTTACGGTATTTCCGCTGAGCACGGCATTGAAGCCCGTCACTCCGCTTTTGCCTGTCATGGTCATATCACCTAAAGACCCACAGGACGCAAAGCTCAGACACATCACCGCAGAAGCAATAACTGCCAGTAAACGTTTCATTATATGTTATTTTCTCCCTTTTCAGCAAAAGCTGCTCATTTTATTATACAGCCGTATTTTGTATGCGCTGTTAATTTTTATTGTCTATTGTATTAATTTGCTGTGGTAAAGCGTCAAAATGTTTTACAGTGTAGCGAAGTCCTTATCAACTATTACCTCAGCCACAAGAAGTCCCTTGTCATTGGAAAGTCTGGTTATAGCTTCTTCCATGCTTGCTTCGTCGGTTACACGCACAGCAGGTATGCCGTAAGCGTCTGCGAGCTTGATGAAATCGGGCGAGCCGTCTAAGAATACGGCTGTCTGACGGTCGTTATAGCCTTTGGTCTGAAGTTCTCTTACCATACCGAGCCTTGTGTTTGTCATTATGACGAGCTTAATGTCAACGCTGTGCTGTACAGCAGTAGCGAGTTCCATCATGGACATCTGTATCGAGCCGTCGCCGCATATTGCGCAGACGGTCCTTTTAGGATCGGCGAGCTTTGCACCGATAGCTGCGGGCAGAGAATATCCCATAGTGCCCATACCGCCCGAGGTAACAAGTCTGTCGCCGTCCGAGAAGCAGTAGTCGGTGCAGGTCCATATCTGATTCTGTCCGACATCTGCGCAGATGACACTTCCGTCGGGCATAGCCTTTGAGAGCCTGTCTATGAACAGCTTGGGGTTTACAGTGCCTTCCGGTACGTCTGCAAAGGTCTTCTCGGTCCTTAGCGCAGAAAGCTGTCCGAGCCAGTCGTCGTGTCTGCACGGTTCGGCCATCTCAAGAAGCTGACGCAGTACGAGCTTTGAATCTCCCACAAGAGGATAGTCAACATTTATATTCTTGCCTATCTCTGCGGGGTCGATATCTATATGGATTATCTTTGTTGTCTTTTCAAGCGCAAGGGGAGTGCGCACAGCTCTGTCGCCGACTCTTGCACCGATAAGGAACAGTGTGTCGCAGTCCTGTACCGCACGGTTTGCGGACATAACGCCGTGCATACCTATCATTCCGTAAAACAGCGGGTCGTCTGACGGAAATGCGGATATTCCCATCATTGTTGTGATAACGGGTATCTGCATGGTCCGTGCAAGCTGTCTTACCTCACGCACAGCGCCTCCTGCAAATACGCCTCCGCCCAGACAGATGAGAGGTTTTTTTGCTTCTGCAAGCGCCTTGTATACACGCTTTACCTGCCAGGGATTGCCCTTGACGGTTGGCTTATACCCTCTGATATCAACAGCGGTGGGATATTTGAAATCTATCATCTCGCGCTGAACGTCCATAGGAACATCTATGAGCACAGGACCCGGTCTTCCGGTGCCTGCGATATAGAACGCCTCCTTGAAAATGCGGGGTATATCCTGCGGTTCACTGACGAGATAGCTGTGCTTTACGAAAGGTTCAGCTGAACCTGTTATATCGGCCTCCTGAAAAGCGTCGCTTCCTATCTGATCGCGGTTCACCTGACCTGTTATGCAGATCAGGGGCACCGAGTCGGCATATGCGGTAGCTATAGCTGTGATAAGGTTCACAGCTCCCGGACCGGATGTTGCTATGCATACGGCGGGCTTGCCTGATATCCTTGCGTATCCGCTTGCTTCATGACCTCCGTTTGCTTCATGTCTGACAAGTATATGTCTTATATCGGTGTCGAGAAGGGCATCGTAGAACGGGCATATAGCCGCACCGGGGTAGCCGAAGACGACCTTTATCCCCTCTGCGTTCAAACACTGTGCCATTGCCTGTGCAGCAGTCATTTTCATATTCGATCGCCTCCGTTTAAATGTTCTCATCAAAAAAATACTCCCTTAATTATAGCATAAGCCTTGAATTATGTCAATAGGCATAGTGCTGATTTAAAGCGATGACGCACACCCGATGAAAGTTTTGTTTTCCGCTGTCTTTACATTTGCTGAGAATAATGCTATAATGTTTATATATATGAAATTTTCAGGTGCAATCGGCGATCAGCACGGCGGTCAGCACGGTATTTTTCGCGTATACTATATGAAAAGAGTGATATCATGGATAAAAAGTATCTTCAGCTTCTTGCTAAGGAATACCCGAATATCGAAGCGGCGGCAAGTGAGATAGTGAACCTTTCGGCGATAAGGAGCCTTCCGAAGGGAACCGAGTACTTTTTCAGCGATATGCACGGCGAGTATGAGGCTTTCCTGCATATGCTCAAAAGCGCTTCGGGCATGATAAAGATAAAGATAGACCTTACCCTCGGGAAGACCGTGTCATCTGCCGAGCGTGAGAGCCTTGCCGAGCTTATATACTATCCAGACAAGGAACTCAAGCGCCTTACGCATATCGGGGCGGTGACGGATGAATGGAGAAGGCTGACGATATACCGTCTTATCCTTGTCTGCGAAACCGTATCGGCAAAATACACCCGCTCAAGAGTAAGAAAGCGTGCTCAGGAGAATATGGTATATATCCTTGACGAGCTGCTGAATGTGACGGATGATGTCAACAAGGACTACTACTATGACGAGATAATCTCAAATGTGCTCGACACGGGCATAGCCGACAGATTCATAAAGTCGCTGTGTACACTTATACAGTCGCTTGCTATCGACTGCCTGCATATCATAGGGGACATCTATGACAGGGGTCCCCGTGCGGATATAATAATGAATGAGCTCATATCTATGCACGATGTAGACGTGCAGTGGGGCAATCACGATATATCATGGATGGGCGCCGCCTCGGGCTGCCGTGCTCTTATCGCTAATGTTATAAGGATATCCATGCGGTACAACAACTTCGACCTGCTTGAGGACGGCTATGGACTGAATCTGCGTGCTCTTGCGGTATTTGCCGCCGAGGTCTACAAGGACGACGACTGTGCGCTTTTCATGCCGCACACCCTTGACGATAACATATATGACCCCGTTGATGCTGCGCTCGTAGCGAAAATGCACAAGGCAGTCACGGTGATACAGCTTAAACTCGAAGGGCAGCTTATCGCACGTCACCCCGAATGGGAGATGCAGCAGCGTGATGTTTTCAGCCGAACTGACTGGCAGGATCACACAGTCGAGATAGACGGAAAGCCGCACAGACTGCTTGACACCTGTTTCCCGACAGTAGATCCCGATGACCCGCTGAAGCTGTCAGAGGGCGAGGAGGAGCTTATGAATGTGCTGGAGATGAGCTTCATGCACAGTGAAAAACTCGCAGAGCATATGCGGTTTCTTTATTCAAAGGGCTCTATGTACAAGTCGATAAACGGAAATCTGCTGTTTCACGGCTGTATACCCCTTGACGACAGCGGTGAACTTCAGAGCGTCATGATAGACGGCGAGTATTATTCCGGCAAGGAGCTGCTCGACAAGCTTGACGAAACAGCAAACAAAGCCTATTTCCTGCACAGCGGTGAGGAAAAGCAGTACGCCTCGGATTTCATGTGGTATCTGTGGTGCGGTGCAAAGTCGCCCCTTTACGGAAAGGACAAGATGGCTTTCTTTGAACGCTATTTCCTTGATGATAAGGCACTTCACAAGGAAAACTACAATGCCTATTATAAATTCTCCGAGCGTGAGGATGTATGCGGACGCATACTTTCTATGTTCGGACTTGACCCAAAGACGGGGCATATAATCAACGGTCATGTGCCCGTCAAGATAAAGAACGGTGAAAGCCCCGTCAAGGCTAACGGAAGGCTTTTTGTAATAGACGGCGGTATATCAAAGGCATATCAGAAAGCAACGGGCATTGCGGGATATACACTTATATATGACTCGCACAGTCTGAATCTTGCAGAGCATAAGCCTTTTGTTTCGGGCGGCAGCGGACTTACACCCGAGATACATCTTGTTGAAAAGCTGCCCCGCCGTGCCAATATCTCCGACACCGACAAGGGTCATGAGATACTCGAACAGATAAATGACCTGCGAGAGCTTCTTGAAGCATACCGCTCGGGTACGATAAAGCAAAGACCCTGACGCATCTTGCGGCCGATAAGCTGCATCTTGCGGTGAAAACTGTGCCTCTTGCGGACAGATGCGGTACGGACAGGCAGTATCCGTGCTATACTTTACACATCAGGACAGGAAAGGAGAAGGGCAATGAAAGTGAGTTTTGAGATATCTGCCGAATACAGCACTCCCTATGCGGTGATATACGCAGATGAGATGTCGGACGAGGTGCGCAGAGCCGCCGAGCTTCTTGACTTTAAAGGGCAGCCCGTCATAGCACAGCAGGAAGACAGACTCGTCATACTGCGGCCCGAGGATATATGTATGGTGCGTGTGGAGGGCGGCGAAACGGTGATATACTGTGAAAAGCAGTCCTACAGGTCAAAAAAGCGGCTGTATGAGCTTTCCGAGCAGCTTGGGAGCGCAAAATTCATGCAGATATCAAAAAGCACTATCGTCAGTCTTTCCTGTCTTGACAGCGTTGAGGCGGGCTTCGGAGGAACTATGCTCTTAAAGCTGAAAAACGGCTGCAAGGATTATGTTTCACGCAAATACCTGCCTGATTTCAAGAAATATCTGGGACTTTGACAGGAGGCATTTATCATGAAAAAGGCACTTAAAAACACATTTACCGGAATAGGCATATCGCTCACTGTTTTTGTGGTGATAGGCATTATCTTTGATGTAAAAGGCGGCGGAGATTTTTCCATGCAGGAGTACGGCTTTACCAAAATGGTGCTGGGCTGTCTGTTCACGGGGATAGGCTTCGGACTTCCGTCGGGCATATATGAGAATGAACGTCTGCCCCTTGGCATGAAAATACTCGTTCATCTCGGTATAGGCTGTTCGGTATACACTGCTGCGGCATTTTTTGCAGGCTGGATACCTAAGGGACTCGGTGCGGGAAAATGCGCACTTATCATAGCCGCACAGCTCTTGCTGGCATTTGTGATATGGCTGGGGTTCTATTTCTCAAACGTATCGGCGGCAGGGAAAATGAACGAGCGCATCAAAAAGCTGGATAAATGACCGCTGTTTTTGTACAGGTCTGCAAATATTCCGCTGCATAAACAGAACATAATTGTGCATTCCTCCGAAAATGAGCATTATCCTATTGACCGTGACGCTGCGTCATGGTTTATGATAGGCTTAAAGATGAAAAGGAGGATACACAAATGGATATCAGATTAAAAACAGTGCGTTCAGACGCAGTTTACAGAAAAATGCTCGCCGCAGCGCCCGAAAAGCGTGATGACATATTCCGATATGAGCTTATGTCGCCTTTTCAGCGCAAATGGGACTGCTACCGCATACCTCTCAAAGCAAAGCATGAGGGCGGATACGATATCGTGATGGCGTGCAGGATGATGGGACTTCTGACAGCTTCGCGCTTTGATGAGGACACAGTCGCACAGGTGGCCGCCCTTGAGGATGAAGCTCTGTGGAGAAGATGCGAAGATGCTGTCAGGGGGTCGCTTGAACGCTTTGAAGATGAAGGCATAGAGCTTTTTGAGCGTGAGTATGTATTTTCGCTTCTTCTGGCAGACGGTGCAAATATCTATACAAAAATGAACGAGAATTACTGCGGTGACGGCGGTATCCCGGGGTTTATCATGGCGTGGCTCATTCCGGGTGAGAGCACGGTATCGCGCATACACGCGGCACTTGCGCACGAGACTGACCATAACGTGCGTTTCCAGCATCAGAAGTGGCATGACGACATAACTCTCGGCGAGATGCTTGTAAGCGAGGGCCTTGCCGAGAATTTCGCCGCCGAGATGTACGGGGAAGAACTTACGGGACCCTGGGTGACAAGAACAGACTGGGACAAGGACGGAAAATATATAAAGGACAAGATACGTCCCGCACTGGGTGTTCAGGGGCTCGAACAGCTGAATGCCTATCTTTACGGTGACGAAATGGCGGCAGTACAGGGCTGTGAGCCCGCAGGACTGCCTTACTGTGCAGGATATGCGCTGGGCTACAGGCTCGTGAGGCATTATCTTGACAAGACGGGTATCTCGGCGGCAAAGGCAACTATATTGCCCGCAGAGCAGATACTTGAGGATTCGGAGGACTTCTGGGATGACCGATAAGGCACTTATGACGGTAAACGAGGTGAGCAGACTTGCAGGGGTGAGTATCCGCACCCTCAGGTACTACGACAAGATAGGTCTGCTGCCCGCAAGCGGACACACAGATTCGGGCTACAGGCTTTACGATGCGCTCGCACTTGAAAGGCTTCAGCAGATACTGTTTTTTCGTGAGCTTGAATTTCCGCTGTCTGAGATAAAGGCTATTCTTGACAGCGGGAATTTCGACAGAAAAAAAGCGCTTGAACAGCAGATAGAGCTTCTTACTCTGCGGCGTGAACA
>CADBTD010000140.1 GCA_902797535.1 uncultured Ruminococcus sp.
AAACAGGTACGTCCTCACCGCTGAACAGTTCGATATGATAAGGGCGGATCTGATCCAGAGAGAGGTCGAACGCCAGAAGATCCAGTCACGCCCCATACCTCAGCCCCAGCCCGCACCCGCCGCACCGGCGCAGGAAGAGCCTTCCGAGCCTCGGGCCGAGACAGCAGAGCAGGGGAGCGAGCGTGAGGAATACCCCTCCGACTCCACGATGGCAGGGGTCATCGAAACGTTCCGCGAACAGCTCACCGTCAAGGACGAACAGCTAAAGAACCTCGACGACCAGATACGCAGCAAGGACGAGGAGATAAACCGCCTTATCGACAATATCGAAAAGCTCTACGGGCTCATCGAGCGTGAAAAGGCAGAAAAGGAATCGGTCACCGCACAGCTTCTGAAAATTCAGGAGCAGAACGCCTTCTATCAGCAGCTCCAGATCACCGAAAAAGCCGAGATGCGCCAGTCGGGAAGTCCCGTCGCACCTCAGCCCGAGCCCGAACAGCAGCCCCCCGAAAAGAAGAAGAGGAAAGGCTTTTTCGGTCTTTTCGGCGGTAAATAAACGCTTATCCACAGCAGAAAGACCGTACAGATGAAGATACTTAAAAAGGGCGACAAACGTGTTGCCGGGATAATAAACAAAAAAACTCTCGGCGAGGATGCGCTCTACCGCATTTCCTCGCTTTCCTATCGTTACAGCAAAGGCGGCAGATACCTTATCCGAAATACCCTCAGCTTTGAGGTCACCGAGCTCACAGAGCAGGAAAATACCGCCCTGTCACAGCTTGATGACGCACCCGTCACCCTTGATTTTATAAGGGATAACGGCCTTGAACAGCTTGCACGCTCACGCTGTATCGTCGAAACAGACTATGACGAAGCAGGGAAGTACCGCCAGGTCATCTTCCTGCTGAAGACTATGGCGGGCAGGAAAGAGGGCATCACTTCCTATACCATACTCCCCACTACCGCCTGCAATGCACGCTGTACCTACTGCTATGAGGATGGCATCGCCGTCAGGTCCATGTCCCCCGATACCGCCGACCGCCTTGTCGATTACATCTGCGAGAACCGTGCGGGACATAAGGTCAGCCTTCACTGGTTCGGCGGAGAACCCACCGCCGCCGCCCATATAATCACCCGCATCTGCACAGCCCTCAGCGAAAGGGAAGTGCCCTTTACCTCCGATATGATAACCAACGCCAGCCTTATAACAAGGGCGCTCGCCCGTGAGGCAAAAGAGGTGTGGCATCTCCGCAGGGTGCAGGTGTCCCTTGACGGCTACAGGACTGACTATGAGCTCCGCAAGCGTTATCTCGACCCTGCGGGCCATAACTACGACACCGCCATGCGTGCTGTGCATTACCTTGCCGACGAGGGCATAAAAGCAGATATGCGTGTCAACATCGACACCGAGAATCTCCCCCGAATCGAGGCTTTTCTCCACGATATCAAGGCGGAATTCCCCGATACTTCCAACATAAGCCTTTACCTCGCCCTGCTTTTTCAGGCGCAGCATTCTGCGGACTGCATCCCCCTGTACAAAGAGCTTTTCCGCCTGTCGGATATACAGAAACAGCTGGGCATACCTCAGAATTTCGCCTCCGACCATAAGTCAGTTCGCATACGCACCAACTACTGCATGGCAGATTCTGACGGGAAGTCAGTTGTCATCGCCCCCGACGGCAGCTTCAACAACTGCGAACATCTTCCCGAGGGCCGTTCCTGGGGCAATATCTTTTTCGGCGTCACCGACCCTGCCTTGTACAAAAGGCTGTTTGCCCCCGTACTTCCCGACGAACAGTGCGAAAAATGTCCTTTCCTCCCCGAATGTACCCCTTTCTACAAAAAAGGCTGTCCCGGCTGGTTTGAACAATGCCGTGAATACCACAGCCTGCGCCTTGAGTCTATCCTCGGCCGCCTTCTCGAAGGCACCGACAGCGAGCGCCTTTCCGAAACCGAAGAACAGTAACAGACAGCCCCCGAACGTCACAAAACGCTCGGGGGCTTGGTGTTTTATACTGTTTTTATCAGAATATAGCGATAACTGCGCCGTTGTACTGCTCCTCGATGAACTTCTTCACATCGTCGGTCTTTAAAGCCTCGATGAGCGCCTTTGTCTTCTCGCTCTGTCCGTCGCCGCTTCTTACTGCGATTATGTTGGCGTAGGTGTGCGCTGCGTCGCCGTCTGCGCTCTCTATGGCAAGTGCGGTCTTTACGTCAAGACCTGCCGCAAGAGCGTAGTTTCCGTTTATTACCGCCAGCGAACCCTCGTCGGAATTTCCGAACTGAGCCGCTACCGTGTCTGCCTGTACGGTGGTTATCTTATATCCGCCGTCGTCCACTATGTCAAGGGTGGTCACGCCCTTTTCGGCGCTTGCGTCATCGGGCAGCTTTATGAGCCCCTCCTGCTGTAAAAGCAGCAGCGCTCTCGTTTCGTTGCTGTCGTCCGCAGGTATCACGATGCTCGCACCGGGCTGTACCTCAGAAAGGGAAGTCACGCCGTTGCCGTAAAGTCCGAAAGGCTCGTAGTGTATCTCTGCCGCACTTTCAAGGTCTGTGCCGTTCTCGCTGTTGTAGCTGTTGAGATAGGGCGTGTGCTGGAAGTAGTTCGCATCGAGCTCGCCGTCTGTCAGCGCCTTGTTGGGAAGCACATAGTCGTCGTAGATCTTTATGTCAAGGGTGTATCCCTTTTCCTCCAGCACGGGCTTTATGTGTTCGAGTATCTCTCCGTGAGGTGTCGAAGTAGCGCCTATAACGATGGTCTTGTCCTCCGATACCGCCGCAGTCCTGCTCTCTGCCGATGTTTGTGCCTGTGTCTTGTCCGAAGCCTCTGTGCTTTCAGCGCAGCCTCCCAGTGTGAATGCTGCGAATGCTATAGCTGCTGCCGATGATATAATGTTCTTTATTTTCATGTCAAAAACTCCTTTGGATATATTATTTTTTCATTTTCAAAGCGTATGTCGGTGGTTTTTGCCGAACTGCATTCGCCCGAACCTGTAATTTATCCTCAGAAGTGCCGTGAATCTTATGCTCATATCATTTTTCTCCCTTTTTCTCTTTCATGCTTTCCCGTTATGCCTGCCTCATGCGCCTGTCGGTCTTCCTTGCGATGAGCATACCCGTTTCCTGTATCACCTGCACGATGATTATGGTGAGCGCCACGCATATCCATACCACCTCATTGTTGAAGCGCTGATATCCGTAGGTTATGGCTATCATGCCGAGACCGCCTCCGCCGATAGTGCCCGCCATTGCCGAGTATCCGAGTATCGTCACCAGCGAGATGACCGCCCCGACTATCAGCGAGGTCTTCGCTTCGGGGATAAGCACCCTCATGATTATCCTGCCTTCTCCTGCGCCCATCGACTGCGCCGCTTCTATGACCCCTCTGTCCACTTCCTTCACCGAGGATTCCGTCATTCTTGCCACATAGGGTATCGCCGCCAGCACCAGAGTCACGATCATGGCTCGGTTGCCGAGGCTTGTGCCGACTATCAGCTTCGCCGCGGGAAGCACTGCCACCATGAGTATGATGAACGGTATGCTGCGGAATATGTTCACCAGCAGGTCAAGTATGCGGTTGAGTACGGGTACGGGGTGTATGCCGTCCTTTGAGGTCACACAGAGTATCACTCCCAGGGGCAGCCCTATCACATATGAGAAGAATGCGGATATCAGCGTCATGTACACCGTTTCCCATATGCCCAGCTGCAAAACGCCGCTGTCCCACAGCTTACGCAGTATCTCCGACATATCCCGCACCTCCTGTCACCGTGTATCTTATGCCGCTTGCATTCAGATACTCCTTTATGCGGCCCGCAGACCTCTTTTCGGCAGGCAGCTGAAGTATCATCTCGCCGTAAGCCCTGCCGTCTATGTCCTTTGTCTGTGCATGGAGTATGTTCACTGCGGCATTGCAGGAGAGCACCATTCCCGAAAGAAAGGGCGTTCCCGAATCCTCGCCGTCGAAAACTATCCTTACACACTCGCCTTCCCCCGAAACAGGGGTCACCACCTCGGGGAGTATCAGCTTTTTCGCTATGTCCGACTGCGGCCGTGCGAATATCTCCGAAACAGCCCCCACCTCGGTGACTATGCTGTTGTCCATTACCGCCACACGGTCGCATATGCTGTCTATGACCTTCATCTCATGGGTTATGACGACTATCGTCACCCCGAGTTCCTTGTTTATCCTGCGCATAAGCTCAAGTATAGACCTTGTGGTGTCGGGGTCGAGCGCACTTGTGGCTTCGTCGCAGAGAAGATATTTCGGATCGCTCGCCAGCGCCCTTGCGATAGCCGCACGCTGTTTCTGTCCCCCCGAAAGCTGTGAGGGGTACGACCCTGCCTTGTCTGCCAGTCCCACCAGCGAGAGCAGCTCTGCCGCCTTTTTCTCGGCATCCTGCCGCTTTGCTCCGGCTATCTCAAGCGGAAAGCACACATTTTTCAGCACGGTGCGCTGTTCCAGCAGGTTGAATCCCTGAAATATCATGCCTATATCCCTGCGAAGCCTCAGAAGCTCCTTCTTTTTCAGACTGCCGAGCTCTCTGCCGTCTATGATAACTTTCCCCGAGTCAGGCCTTTCCAGATAGTTTATACACCGCACCAGCGTTGATTTTCCTGCCCCCGACAGCCCTATTATGCCGAATATCTCGCCGTCGTTTATGGTAAGGCTCACGTTTCTCAGCGCCGTGAACTCCTGCTTTTTGTTCCTGTACACCTTGCAGATGTCACGAAGCTCTATCATTCCGCCCGCCTCCTTTCTCATTTCCGATAGGTTATGTATGAATTATAGCAGATAAATCATATAATGTCAATAGGAATACTGGAAAAACATTTACAAACATCATCAACACTCGCCCCGATTTTTTGTTGCTCTTGCAACATTCTCCTGTTTTTCGGCGCAGAAAGACCGCAGATGCCCTCTCAGACGCACTCAGCCGCCCCTCAGAGCCGTTTTCAACCCCCGACAGTCAAAACTACACCCTTGCCCCGAAAACGCCGCAGAGGCCCATTTCTCTGCGTTACGGGGCATTGACAGAAAGAGCCCCGTAAACACAAAGTTTACGGGACTTCTGTATCCTATATTCCGAATATCTCCCTCCAGGCAGGGCAGATAAGGCTTCTTGCAAATCTCATATGGTCAAGCAGCTGCTGCTTTGTCAGGTCATGACGCACCGCCTCCAGCACGATATGTATGTATTCCGTGGCGAGGACGTGCATCTGCATATCCGTGAGGTTTTTCACGCTGTGCCCCGATCTTTCGAGTATCTCGGCATATTTCTTGAAGGCAAGCATGGTCTCGGATATCAGCTTTTCTTCAAACACCATGAACCCCGACCCCGAAGAACAGCAGACCAGCAGCTTCAGCCCCTGATAGTTGGAAAAAACCAGCTCTGCCATTGAATCTGCCCAACTTTCCGACATGGGGTCATACTTTGAGGGGTCGGTCATCTGTGATCTTTCAAGTTCGTCAATGGTGTCTCTGACGAGATATGCGAACATATCTTCCTTGCCGTTGAAATGCTTGTACAGCGCCGCTGTGGTGATGCCGACAGCCCTCGAAATGCGGTTCAGCGAGGCGTTTTCATAGCCGTAGCTCAGAAATTCTTCGGTCATGCAGCTTATTATTTGTTTGTTTGTGGCAGTTTTGTCTCTGGGCATTTTTTTCCTCCGTCGGTTAATGACATTCACTATTAATATTATATACACTTTTCCGACAAAAGTCAACTGGTATTTTTTTCCACGAACATATGTTCGGTTTTGCGGTTTGCACAGAGCGAATCCCGAACCTTGTTTCTTCGTTTTTTAGGGGTGTTTTTTGCAAAAAACGAGGTCGGAAATGAAAAAAACAGGGTCAAAATTCGGAATGTTCCACGCGGAACAAGTTTCTGTTTTATGAACACAAAATATTATATCTGCGAATATAGTTTTATGTTCGGCACATATAATAAAATTTTATAACAAATTATGAACACTGACGGAATGTCTTTTTTCCTGAATATATACGAAATACACGAAAAAAATATCTGTATTTTGACATTATTATTATTGTTATGTACTTGAAATTTGTCAGATATTGT
>CADBTD010000141.1 GCA_902797535.1 uncultured Ruminococcus sp.
GAAAAGCTCATGGGTGTCATAACTATCGGATACGGAGAGAACCAGGGCGAGAAAAGAAAGACCCGTCTGCCTTCGCATCTGAGCAAGACAGATGTTGACGAACCTCCCAGGTGGTTCAGGAGAGGCGTGGAATGTGCCATGCTTGCTCCCACTGCAACAAATCAGCAGAGATTTCTTCTGACGCTGGAGGGTGACAAGGTGACTGCGAAAGCCGGAAAAGGCTTTTACACAAAAATGGATCTCGGAATAGTGAAGTACCATTTTGAGATCGGTGCAGGTCTTGAAAATTTCACCTGGAACGACTGAGATATCTTCGGCGTGGCGTGAATAATAACAAAATATGAAAGCCGACCTCTGTATAAAAGTGCAGAGGTCAGTTTTTATTCATCGCCGTCGGGAGAACGCTGACGGGAAGCGAGGTACTGAGCCTTTGAGTAGGCAGCACGAAGTTTTTTCACGCCCCGTGAGATAGTTCTGCTGACGGTGGAGATATTCACTCCGCAGCGTCTTGATATCTCCCGCATGGAAAGGCCGTCTGCGTAGTGCATAGCGATATACCTGTACTGTACGGGAGTAAGCTCACTGACAAACAGTTCGGAGAGTGCGTTTTGGTCGAACGACGGACGAGGAACACGGTACATCAGGCACCCCGCATTCTTGCGGAGAGGCTGGGTGACGGCGGCGCGGGGGAAGCCTCACGGCGCAGTATCAGCGCTGTCTGACGCAGTTCGTATATCTCTTGTCGGAGGACGTAAATACGCAGTTCGAGCTGTGCAAGTTCGTCGGCAGGCGGTTTTTCCTTAACGCGCTGTCTCAGCTCGCTCAGACGTTCGGTAAGTCTGTCGGCTTGACGGTAATAATTCTCGCTCAACCTGCTGAGAGCTTCAGACGACGAATTGCTTTCATTTACTTTTATATCCATGATATCAGTCCTTTCCTGTCAAACTGCCCGCTCCTGAAAAATGACAAAAGCCTTTTCACCTTCTGTGCCGCAGAGAGAAGAGAGGCGGACACACCGACGTTCAACTGCGGCGTTTTCCGAGCCGATCTCTTACAGTGCGCAGGGCGCAGCAGAAAGGGGAGCTGTAACGATAAAATGTTGATATAGGGCGGATGATCTCCCGTAGATAAGCGCCGAAAGGCAGCCTGAGCGGAAAAGGATCGGGAGCCGAAAACACAGCCGCAATGCGGTGCATACCCGACGTGCAGCGAAGCAGGCGCAGGCAGCGTGCCGTGGGACGGCTTGTATTTCTCTTTCTATAATCTATTATACCCGAAAATTCGCAAAAGTCAAGAGGAAATGAAAATATTTGTGAACTTTGACGTAAAAATGTTCACTTTACAAGTTTGCAAAATTCACCTGACGGTATAGCGGAGGTATGACAGGACAGATACAGTCCAATAGTTCAGACACAAGGTATAAAGAAGCCCTCAGTCAGGGGGATTTGGTTCATTTTTGTGTAAACTGAGGGAAAATAATCGGACTATTTGTGCAAAATTGACGTTGAAATGTTGAGTAAAGTATGCTATAATATTTGTACGATGGTTTTGTGGGACATTTTATGGACTTTACAAAAATAAACCTGCGGAAAACAAACAAAAACATTCCGACAAGTCCAAAAAAATCACACAAAACACAATATGCGGTATTGTGTAAGCCGCGCTATCGTCATATCTCGATGAGCAGTGCCGGAGTCGTCCGGGTGGAGCCTGCGTTATCAGTCGGGAGAGTGCCGGTGGCAGCCTTTTAATAGGAAAAGGAGTAAAATTTATGGAGAGCGGAAAGCTAAAGAGATTGTCTGAGCTTACTGCCATTTCACGCAAGAGAGAGCTTACCCTTGAAGAAAAAAAGGAGAGGGAAGCGCTCAGGAACGAATACCGTGCAGCAGTCACGGGTTCTTTGCGTGCTGATCTGGCACAGCTGACGATCGTTGAGCCTGACGGGACAAGGCATGAAGTGCGTCCCAAGGGTGAAAATAGCAAAAAAACGAGCGGGGAGGAATAAGACTTGGCAGGCGTTTCGAGACAGAAGCAGAAGCTGCTTCTGATGGAGCAGTTATTTTCTCAGAGGACTGATGAGAACCATGCTATCACGGGTAACCAGCTGATAGACATACTCAAGGATATGGGCATCAAGGCTGAGAGAAAGACTATTTATGATGATATTGCCACGCTGTGTGATGCGGGGCTGGATATAAGGACCACTAAAAGCGGTCACTCAAATGCCTACTACATGGGCGAGAGGCAGTTCTCGGAAGAAGAGCTGCGGATACTCGTGGACTGTGTGGCATCTTCAAGGTTCCTCACCATAAAGAGGTCGGGGGAGCTTATACGGAAATTACAGAGGCTGACAAGTGAGCACAAGGCTCCTGCGCTGAGAAGGACCGTACATATAGAAAACCGCACAAAGTCTTCAAACGATCCTGTTTTTTCGGTGGTGGACGCTGTTGAAGAGGCTATACACGCTGACAGGCAGGCTGAGCTGACGCTCGGGGAGACAGGTGCTGACAAGAGAAGGCAGGGCAGAGTTGTTGCTGTTTCGCCGTTTCTTGTGGTATGGGAAAATGACCATTACTATATAATATGCCGTATGGAGGGCGAAAACGGCGGAACTCTCACGAGGGTGCGTGCTGACAGAGTCACAGCGGCAGAGGTATCGAAGGAAAAGAGAGTACCGCTTACCGAGCAGGAAGAGCTGGCGGCGAGAAAGCTGAAAGCGCCTCTTGACAATCAGGGCACGCTTGAGGAGGTAAGGATACGTTTTGACGCTTCGCTGCTGGACGACATCTTCGACAGGTTCGGGGACAAGGTCAGCATTCGCACGGAGGACGGCGGAGAGCTGAGCGTTGATGTTGCGGTACAGCTTTCACCATCGTTCTGGGGCTGGCTTTTCGGATTCGGCGAGAGGGCAAGGATAACCTCGCCTGCGGTCGTTAAAGAGATGGCGGCAGAAAGACTGGCCAACCTGGCTGAAAAGTACAGGGGCTGATGTGCCGAGGGCTTTTGAAAAGACTTTGGTGCGGGCGCTGATTTTTGAAAAAAATGGTTTGATGAAAAAGACTGAAAGCGGCTATACTATATATAGTGTGCAAGGCGGGCAGTTCTTTTGACGAAGATCAATGATAATAAGTGAGAAATGGTTACAATTTGAAAAAGGAAATTATTGCAGATTGTAACCATTTTTGACATTTTACTTTCAAATCTTAACAGAACTGATACCCTATTTGTAGGGAACGTGAGTATGAAAAAGAAAATAAGTGTACTTATTTGTGCAAAATGACTATTGAAAATATGATAGGTATGTGATATAATATTAGCATGGCATTAAGTATGCATCCACATTGGGTGCGGTGCCTGTTATGTGACTATGACAATTTACGAAAACTTGAATATAATGGAGGAATTACAAATGAAGGCAACAAGATTACTGGCAGGACTTTCCTGCGCTGCATTTGCAGCTTCTATGATGACTATGGTAGCTTCAGCTTATGATGATCAGGCTGACGGCGAGGTTCTTAACGACTATTCTACCAGCCTTTCCAACGACGGACAGGGCGGCCCCGTTACCGAGCAGATCGAATTAGCTGATCTTATCGGCGATGCTCCCAAGGAGGACATCGTAATGCTCGAGATCGTTACCGGTTCTGACGATGACCTGATCTATGTTCAGTACAACAGCAAGAACGTTCAGGGCGTTGTAGACGGCCACAACAGCTATCTCGTAAAGACAAACGCTAATTATGAGTTCCGTCTTACCGACGTTGACTATGACAATTTCTATATGGTGATCGGCACTGACGACTGCGGCGTTGACGGCATCGATGTAGACTTTACCGTTCTCGGTCAGGCTGAGATCGTTGATGATTCCGAGACTGATTCTGACGACGAGCCTTCTGCTCCCGATTCCAGCAGCAGCCAGGCATCTTCCAGCAGCCAGGCATCTTCGAGCAGCCAGGCATCGACCAGCAGCCAGGCATCTTCGAGCAGCCAGGGTACAACAAGCTCGACTACTTCCAGCACCACAAGCTCAAGCACATCGAGCACAACAAGCTCCACCACTTCGAGCACCACAAGCTCTACTACTTCGAGCACAACAAGCTCCACCACATCGAGCACAACAAGCTCCACTGCTTCGAACACTACAAGCTCTACTGCAAACAGCCAGGCTTCCAACAGCAGCTCAAGGGCAGCTACAGGTTCTTCTGCTAACGGCGGCAACGGCGGTGCAAACAACGGCGGATCTTCATCTTCTGCAACCGCAGCTAAGAACGAGAACCCCGGCACAGGTGCAGCAGCACTCGGCGCACTCGGCGTACTTCTCGCAGGCGCTGCAATGGTAGTTTCCAAGAAGAAGGACTAATTACCTTAACTAAGTAAAAAATGCTCCCGATGAAAAGTCGGGAGCTTTTTGTATACACAGGCATGAAAAAGCCCCTGCGAAAAAACGCAGGGGCGAATTTTATCTGATATTTTTTGTGAGGATGATATGTTTGCCGTAGGGTCTTCTTTGTGCGGGCATTTTATCCAGGTAGGTCAGGATAAGCCGACAAGCGCCCGAAGTGATCTTAGCGGCGGAGTAGAATATATCTATCGAGGTGGGGTTAAGACCTCTTGCGATGAGCTCCTCGAAAGCCACTTTGCGGTTTTCTTCGGAGATATTCTGACGTATGGCGTTTATCTGGCGGTCGAAGGCTTTGCTGACCTTGTGTTCGGAAGCGCCCTTACGTTTTGATACCTCGGTGATAAGCAACTCTACGGTGAAATGGAAGTAGACATTTTCGAGGACAGCCATAACTGCGTCGGTCATAAATCCGAAGGACTCGCGGTCTTCGGTGTCTGCGCCCATATGTTTCAGGGTGAGTTCACAGCATTCGCGGAGTCTGCGTTTGTAGTGATCGCGGTTTACGATATAGTGCAGAACGAATGCCCTGAGGACCTCGGCGTTAAAGAGGGGGCTTTCGGGGATATCAAGGTGAAGTCTGCCGTGATATCTTTTAAGGATGCGTTCAAGTTCGGCGTCGAACTTGCCCTTCTGACCCAGTGAAACGAGGGCGGGGAGAACGCTCATCTGTTCGTTTATACGCAGGGTGATATCGGTGATGTAGTAGTCATCAAGCATATCTATATTCATCACGATGACATCGGGGCGGATATGGGTGACGTATTTAACGATATCGTCATCGGGTGAGAGGATATCGAGGCAGAATTCTCTGCCAAGGTCAAGTGCGCCCACTACTGCGTTTACCTGAAGCGAGGCGTCTTTGATGGCGAGGATACGGCAGATATTCACGAGGGTATCGTCGCCTGTGGGGTATTTTAATGATCTAAGGTTTTGAAAATCGTAATTCATTTATCAGTCTCCGAAAGAAATCCCGAGTTCTCTTGCAGTTTTGACCATCTGGTCATCCTCGGGAACAAATTTTGTTTTGCCCGCAACATCTGCGAGTTTATTCTGAGTGATGAGGTCACCCACCTTTGCAACAGCAACTCCGTAGTGTTCATCAGCGATAAGAGATGCAGCGTGAACGCCGAACTGAGTTGCGAGGACACGGTCGTAAGCGCTGGGGCTTCCGCCTCTGAGCATATGACCGGGAACACAGACTCTTGTTTCGAGGCCTGTCTTAGCCTCTATCTGTTTAGCTATGCGGTTTGAGGCGGTAACTATACCTGCGTCGGCGCGGGACTTTGCGCGTTCTTTTTTCTTCATCTTAGCCTCTTCGGTATCGAATGCGCCCTCTGCCACTGCGAGGATAGAGAAGCCTTTGCCGTCAGCGGCGCGTTTTTCGCAGGCAGCGGCAAGTTTATCGACGTCGTAGGGGATCTCGGGGATAACTATCATATCGGCGCCGCCTGCTATACCCGAATAGAGGGTCAGCCAGCCTGCCTTATTGCCCATTATCTCGACAACGAGGATACGTCCGTGGGAGTTTGCGGTAGTATGAAGGCGGTCGATAACATCGGTCGCGATATCCACTGCGGTATGGAAGCCGAATGTAACGCTTGTGCCCCAGATATCGTTGTCGATAGTCTTAGGCAGACCTATAACGTTAAGACCCTCTTCGCTGAGAAGGTTTGCGGTCTTATGGGTGCCGTTGCCGCCGAGAGTCAGCAGGCAGTCAAGTTTCTGTTCCTTATAGGTCTTTTTCATATTCTTGACCTTATCAACGTTATCGTCGCCCACGACGCGCATCATTTTAAAGGGTGTGCGTTTTGTGCCGAAGATAGTGCCGCCTGTAGTGAGTATGCCCGAGAAGTCGGCGGGCTGCATGAGTTTGCACTGGTTATTGATAAGACCGAGGTAGCCGTCATGGATACCGATTATCTCAACGTCGTTCCCGAATCTTTCGTAGCAAGCCTTTGCCACGCCTCTGATAGTGGCGTTAAGTCCGGGGCAGTCGCCGCCGCTTGTAAGTATGCCTATTCTTCTTTTCATGTCAAGTCCTCCTTATATTGGTATTCCAGGCAGTTTTTCAGCCTGTTTCAGTCATTTGTACAGCAAACTCGCAGGCGGGGTATGCCTGCGAGTGTTTTCTGCGTTTTTGCGTGGTATATGACGGTATCAGTATTTATCGTCGTCGTCGTCGATCTTTATTTTGATATCCTCGTCGTCGTCGTCCGAGAGGTCTATCCTGATCTCTTCATCGCTGTCACGGTCATCGGCGGGGCGGACTATGCCGTCGTCGTCATCATCGGCGGTATGGACGATACCGTCATCATCGTCATCAAAGAAGCTGTCGGTATCAGTGGATACCTCATCGGGGGACAGTTTGAAGCGGGCTATCATGTTCTTGAGTATGAGCGACTGACCGCTGAGTTCCTCGGAGGCTGATGCCGATCCTACCGCGGTAGCTGTATTCGAGGAAACTACTGCGCTTATCTGGTCAACGCCTGTATTTATCTGCATGATGGAGTCGCTCTGTTCCTCGGATGCGTTAGCGATATCCTTGACAAGGCGGCGTATCGTTTCGGAGCTTTCAACTATCTGACGGAGAGAAGAAGCGGTCTCCTTAGCGATATCCTGACCGCTGTTGACGGCATTGGCAGAGCGGGTGATGAGCACTGCGGTCTGTCTTGCTGCCTCAGCGGAGCGTGATGCGAGCTGGCGGACCTCATCTGCGACGACGCCGAAGCCTTTGGAGCCTTCACGGGCTGCCTCAACAGCGGCGTTAAGTGCGAGGATATTGGTCTGGAAGCTGATCTCATCTATGACCTTGAGTATGGAAGCGATCTCATCGGAGGTCTGATTTATAAGTTCCATAGCGTCAAGCATCTTGGTCATATCGTCATTGCAGCCCTCGATAGCCCTGGAGTTATCGGAAACGATATTGTAGGCATCACGGGCATTGCGGGAGTTCTGCACTACCTGATCGGCGACACCCGAAAGGGTAGCGGAGAGTTCTTCGATAGCGCTTGCCTGCTGAGTAGCGCCCTGAGAGAGTGCCTGTGCGGAGTTTGACACCTGTATAGCGCCGCTGGTGACCTGTTCGGCGGAGTTGTTTATCGAGTCAAAGGTAGCGCACAGTTTTTCAAATATCTCATTGAATGTAGTCTTGATGCTTATGAAGTCGCCTTTGAAGTTGCCTTCCATGCGGTGA
>CADBTD010000142.1 GCA_902797535.1 uncultured Ruminococcus sp.
ATATCTCCCATGAATACCTTGTCGTCCTTGCCGAGTGCGTCGGGGATTATGGAGAAGGTATTGGAGATACCGTCCTGTGCGTGTCTCCAGGGAAGTTTAGCTACAGATGCGAGTGAAGCAGCTGCACCGTGAGTGTCTCTGCCGTGCATCGGGTTAGCGCCGGGTGCGAGAGGCACGCCGATCTTTCTTCCGTCAGGAGTCGATCCGGTCTTCTTGCCGTATACCACGTTGGAAGTGATAGTGAGTATTGACATGGTGGGAACACCGTCTCTGTATGTGTGATGCTTTCTTATCATGTTCATGAAGGTACGAACAAGGTCAACAGCGATCTGGTCAACTCTGTCGTCGTTATTGCCGTACTTCGGGAAGTCGCCTTCTACGATATAGTCAACGACTACGTCACGTGCGATGTCAACAACGTTGCCCTGCTTGTCCTTGATCTCGATATCCTTGCGGACAGGCTTTACCTTAGCGTACTTGATAGCGGAGAGCGAGTCAGCAACAACAGACAGACCTGCGATACCTGTAGCGAAGTATCTCTTTACATCTCTGTCGTGAAGAGCCATCTGGATACGCTCATAGCAGTACTTATCGTGCATGAAGTGGATAACGTTGAGGGTATTTACATATACGCCTGCGAGCCATTCCATCATGTCTTTGTATCTGTCCATAACGGTATCGTAGTCGAGTATCTCGTCGGTGATAGGTCTGTACTTAGGACCGATCTGGAGACCGAGCTTTTCATCGACACCGCCGTTTATAGCGTAGAGCAGGCACTTTGCGAGGTTAGCTCTTGCGCCGAAGAACTGCATTTCCTTGCCGACTCTCATTGAGGATACGCAGCAAGCGATAGCGTAGTCATCGCCGTGAGTAGTTCTCATAAGGTCATCGTTTTCGTACTGGATAGAAGAAGTGGTGATGGAGATCTTAGCGCAGTACCTCTTGAATGCTTCGGGGAGCTTCTTGGACCAGAGAACTGTAAGGTTCGGCTCGGGAGCAGGTCCTAAGTTCTCAAGGGTGTGCAGATATCTGAAGGAGTTCTTGGTGACCATGTGCTCACCGTCAACGGTAACACCGCCTATAGACTCGGTCACCCACTGGGGGTCGCCGGAGAAGAGCTGATTATACTCGGGAGTTCTTGCGAACTTGACCATTCTGAGCTTCATGATGAAGTGGTCGATGAGTTCCTGTGCAGCTTCTTCGGTGAGGATACCTTTTTCGATATCACGCTGGATATATATGTCGAGGAATGTGGAAGTTCTTCCGAGGGACATAGCAGCGCCGTTCTGCTCCTTGACAGCAGCGAGGTAACCGAAGTATACCCACTGTACTGCTTCTTTAGCGTTTGCAGCGGGGCGGGAGATATCGCAGCCGTAGATCTTGCCGAGTTCCTTGAGTTCACCGAGAGCTCTCTTCTGCTCAGCGAGTTCCTCACGGAGTCTGATATTCTTGGAGGTCATTCTTACGAGGGAGGTATCGATCTGATCCTGCTTGTCAGCGATAAGTCTGTCGATACCGTAAAGAGCAACTCTTCTGTAGTCGCCTATGATACGTCCTCTTCCGTAAGCATCGGGAAGACCTGTGATTATACCTGCGTGACGAACAGCTCTCATTTCGGGAGTGTAAGCGTCAAATACGCCCTGGTTGTGAGTCTTTCTGTACTTTGTGAATATCTCGATTACTTCGGGGTCTACCTTATAGCCGTTCTGTTCACTGGCACTTACTGCCATTCTGATACCGCCGAAGGGCATCAGAGCTCTTTTAAGAGGCTTATCGGTCTGAAGACCTACGATCTGTTCGAGGTCCTTGTCTATATACCCTGCGCTGTGAGAGGTGATGGTCGATATGATCTTGGTATCCATATCGAGCACGCCGCCCTTATCTCTTTCCTGCTGGAAGAGGTCAAGCACCTCAGCCCAGAGTTTCTTGGTTCTTTCGCTTGGCGGAGCAAGGAAGCTCTCATCACCGTCATAAGGTGTATAGTTCCTCTTGATAAAATCTCCTACGTTAACAGAAGCACTGCTCCATCTTCCGGGATTGAATCCTTCCCATTCAGGGCAAAATTCAGCCACCATGCCAATCATTCCTTTCCTTTTCGTACAATGCGGGAAGAAACAGTTGCCCATTGCCGACCGCATATGTACTATGCCATTTGATACATGAGGTTATGCTTATATCAGTATACCACTATTTCATGATACCATATTAAAGGTGAAATGTCAATACCCGTTGTACATCAAGGGTGTTAATTCTTTTTGAACAAAAAAGGTATACTTTAATAGATGATGTGGTCGAAAGCCTTGATTTCTATTATTTTTTACTATATATTGTGTACTTGTAAGAAAAGTTCTATGCAGTTTTAACGCAGGTAATGTGCGAAAGCTCTGAATGTTAATAAATTGTAAAGCTTTTGGTCTTAGACTTTACTATGAACAGTTTATGTGGTAAAATTTATATAGCTGATTTTAGCGCTTTAACACTTGAAATATCGGTCGGCAAATGCCATGAACCGAAAGGAGCTAAATATAATGAAAGAACGTATTGAAATAAAGAATCTCGAACAGCTTTACGAGGCTATACTTACCCTTGAGACTCCCGAGGAATGTGCGCTGTTTTTCAAGGATCTGTGCACAGTTCCCGAGCTAAAGGCGCTTTCACAGCGCTTTCAGGTGGCAAAGCTCCTGACCGAGAATCATGTATACAGTGATATAGTACAGGAAACGGGTGCTTCGACAGCTACCATAAGCCGTGTCAACCGTTCGCTCGCGTATGATGGTTCGGGCGGATACAGCATTGTATTTGACAGGCTCAGGGAGAAGAAGAATTGAGCGGCTACGGCAGCTTTGCTTATTTCTATGACAGGCTCACCGAAAATGTAGACTATGATGCGATGGCGCAGCAGATAGAGGCATGGACGCAGCGCTTCGGCGGGCGGCATGACATACTGCTTGACCTTGCCTGCGGAACGGGTTCTCTGTCAGAGGCGCTGGCGAAACGGGGATTTGATGTGATAGGCGTTGACAGCTCGGATGAGATGCTCAATGCCGCCCTTGACAAGAAGTTCGACAGCGGTCTTCCGATACAGTATCTCAGGCAGGATATGCGCAGTCTTGATATGTACGGCACGATAGATGTGACAGTCTGTGCCCTTGACAGTATCAATCATCTTTCTTCAGAAGAGGACGCACTTAAAGCATTTAAGTGCGTTTCGCTGTTTGCATATCCCGACGGGATGTTCATTTTCGATGTGAACACGCTGTATAAGCATGAGAAAATACTTGCGGACAACGCCTTTGTATACAGTCTTGACGGGCTGTACTGCGGCTGGCAGAACGAGTACAATAAAACGGACAATTCTGTACATATATACCTTGACTTTTTTGAGGAGGACGGCGGCGCTTACAGGCGGTATTCCGAGGAATTCAGGGAGATATATATACCGCCGCAGCGCATAGAGGAGCTGCTTGGGCAGGCGGGGTTTGAGATACTCGGTGTGTTTGACGGCTACAGCGACAGACCTCTTGACGAAAAGAGCGAAAGGGCAGTGTATGTCTGCCGCAAGTTGACTGAGGATAAAGCAGAGATCTGAATAATAATATAAAAAGGAAAGATAATAAATGGGAAGAATAGTAAGGTCTATCACTAAGGATGCTTCTGTTGTATGCAGTGCGATAGACGGATGCGATATTGTTTCGCGCATAGAAGAGATAAACAAGTCATCGGCAGTATGCACGGCGGCGCTGGGAAGGCTTGCAATGGGTGCTTCGCTTATGGGATTCGGGCTGAAAAATGCCGAGGACACCATTACGGTCAGGATAGACGGCGGCGGACCTGCGGGGGCGCTTATCGCTGTATCTGACAGCTACGGCAATGTAAAGGCGTATATACAGAACCCTGTTGTGGAGATACCTCTCAATGATAAGGGAAAGCTGGATGTAGGCGGTGCTGTGGGCACTGACGGCACGATAACGGTCATAAAGGATATGGGGCTCAAGGAGCCGTATTCCGGGCAGGTTCCGCTGGTGTCGGGCGAGATAGCCGAGGACATCACACGGTATCTTGCGGAGAGCGAGCAGACTGCGGGTGCGTGCGCTCTGGGTGTGCTGATAAACCCCGACCTGAGCGTAAAATGTGCAGGCGGTTTTCTGATACAGGTGCTGCCGTTTGCTCCCGAAGAAAGCATAGACCGGCTGGAAAAGAATCTGGCGGGGATAACATCTGTGACTGCAATGCTTGAGCAGGGAATGACTCCCGAGGATATATCGCTGAAAATGCTGGAAGGGCTTGAACCGAATGTGCTTGACGATTTCGAGGTGAGCTACCGCTGTGACTGTTCACGGGAGCGCACCGAGCGTATGCTCATATCTCTCGGAAAGAAGGAGCTTGAGGAACTGGCGCAGGATGAAGTGACCGAGATATGCTGCAATTTCTGCGACAGGAAGTACAGATTCAGCGGCGAGGAGATAAAGGGACTGCTTGAAAGCGCTTCAAGGGAATAAGGTGCGTCATGCGGCGCCCTTCATATATGGATGGAGATCGGGGAAGGTATTGGGATAAAGCCCATGAAAAGGATCCCGAAAGCTATCGGAGGGCGAGAGTGACGGTCTTTGCGCCCGATGACAGCGACCGTCACGAGATAACTCTGCACTGTGTAAAGACATTAGATAATAATGGTGCATGGGACTTTGTGACCGAATATAACGACTGTGAACATAAGAATGTGATAACCTTCAAGTATAACGGAACGATAACGGCGGCGGACGCGCTCTCAGAGCTGCATTTTCGCTGTGAACACTCGATAAAATGGGAATTTATCGG
This sequence comes from uncultured Ruminococcus sp., assembly GCA_902797535.1. Classification (GTDB taxonomy): domain Bacteria; phylum Bacillota; class Clostridia; order Oscillospirales; family Ruminococcaceae; genus YE71. The sequence continues at coordinate 4,819 of CADBTD010000142.1, forward strand.
GTAATGATATCTGAGGGGAAAGCATCATAAATGATAGGAATAATAAAAAAACACCCTGCTGTGAGCATCACGGCAGCGGCTATAGGGGCAGTCTGTGCCGCTGCGGCGCTGCTGTTCTATAAACAGCTTATAAAAGTAAATACACCGAGCGTTGAGGAGTACCCTGTAAGGGGAGTGGACGTGTCATCGTATCAGGGCGATATCGACTGGGACGTTCTCAGCGAGGGACTGGATTTTGCATATATCAAGGCTACGGAAGGCAGCAAACATCTTGACGGGTGCTTTGAATACAACTATTCGGAGGCACAGAAGAGAGGGCTTCGCGTGGGTGCGTATCACTTTTTCAGCTTTGACAGTGACGGAGATACTCAGGCGGAGAATTTCATATCTCATGTAAAGGCGTATGACGGTATGCTTCCGCCTGTTGTTGATGTGGAGTTTTACAACGGCTACCGCAAGGACCCGAAGCCTGCGGCGGAGGTAGTGCCGCAGCTTGAAAGGCTGCTTACGGATCTTGAAGCGGAGTACGGAGTGAAGCCTGTCATATATGCGACGGGTGCAGCGTATGATTCATATATAAAGGATAATTTTGCCGATCATGATATATGGATAAGGGACGTATATTTCACTCCCGAAAGCGGCTGGACCTTCTGGCAGCATTCGGGTACGGGGCGGCTTGACGGATATAACGGCGAGGAAAAGTATATAGACCTTAATGTTTTCTGCGGCAGCCGTGAAGATTTTCAACACTATGGATTGTGCAATAGTGATAGTAGCGACCACGACTGATTGTGTAGAATCAACAAATCGAAAAAACTTTAAAAAAACGCTTGACAAGAACACGATGTTCGTGTATAATATAATAGTCGCTTGACAAGAGCGACTGCGATGGAAGCTTAGCTCAGCTGGGAGAGCATCTGCCTTACAAGCAGAGGGTCATAGGTTCGAGCCCTATAGTTTCCACCATTTACGGAAGCTTAGCTCAGCTGGGAGAGCATCTGCCTTACAAGCAGAGGGTCATAGGTTCGAGCCCTATAGTTTCCATCGCGGTAAAGCCGCTACGGCCGGGTAGTTCAGTTGGTTAGAACGCCAGCCTGTCACGCTGGAGGTCGTGGGTTCGAGCCCCATTCCGGTCGCTTATAAAACCTTGTGCGATTTTCAAGTGAACTGTATCGCTTAGTGAGCCGAGGTCTTGCCTCTGTAGCTCAGTAGGTAGAGCAGGGG
>CADBTD010000143.1 GCA_902797535.1 uncultured Ruminococcus sp.
GACGCTTTGCAAGAGACATCTTTCCTACAGCACTCGGATCCGATAAAAAATGTGATCTATAGTAAAAACATCGTCAAATCAAAAATCAAGAGAGTCTATATCGGCGGAATAAGCGACTTCACGAAGTTCTTTCCCACCTATATTATCGTCTATATATTCATCAGTAAGCTTCATGCCTATCTTTTCGTAGAAATGTCTTGCTCTCAAATTATCCTCAAGGACCCAGAGAAATACTTTTGTGAAGCCGAGTGAAGACAGCTCTTCAACAGCTGACTTAAAAAGTGCTTTTCCGTTTCCCTTTCCCATATATTCGGGAAGAAAATAAATTGAAACTATCTCTCCGTATCCGTCAAACTGTTTGAATCGCGAGCTGCAATATGATGTTGTTCCTACAAAAGCATCTTCATCTATCATCACAAGAGAGTAAAAGCCTTCCTTTGTAACGGTATTTACCCACTTTCCTTTTGGTATGCTTTCAAGAAAGCTGTCCGGTATAATGCCTTTGTAAGCAAACTTCCAGCTTTGCTCGTATATATTGCTTATCTGAAATAGGTCATCGTTCTTTCTTACAGATCTGATGATCAATTTAACACCTCCGTCATACGAGAGTTTCAGCTTCTTTTATCAGTTCTTCGGCGTTCTTTAAAGTCAGTTCGGAAATACTGTCTCCCCCGATTATTCTTGCTATCTCAGCTTTTCTCTGTTCAAAATCAAGAGTACGTATTGATGTAACAGTTCTGTCACCCACAACATTTTTTTCGATAAGCAGGTGATTATCGGCCATAACAGCCAATTGCGACAGATGAGTCACACATATTACTTGCCGGTATTTTGAAATACTTTTCAGCTTCATTCCTATCTTCTGTGCAGCTCGTCCGCTGACGCCGGTATCTATCTCATCAAATATAAGAGTACCTATACTGTCCTTGTCGGCTATTACGCTTTTAAGTGCGAGCATTATTCTCGAAAGCTCACCGCCTGATGCTATCTTTGCAATAGGGCGAGGCTCTTCACCAACATTTGCAGAGATAAGAAATTCTATAGTATCCATACCGCTGTGTGTCAGCTTTCCAGGTTTCATATCAACTATGATCTTAACACTTGGCATATTTAAAAATTCAAGTTCGGCAGTGACCTGTGAAACAAACCTTTCGGCAGCTTTCTTTCTGAACTCTGACAACTCGGCTGCCTTCAGCGATGTTTCGGTCAGAAGTCTTTTCTGCTGCTTCACAAGCTCGGAAATGCTTTCCTCAGAACCGCTGAGTTCTTCGTATTCATTACGAGATCTTTCAAGTGTTTCAAGAACATCATCAAGTGTAGGACCGTACTTCATTTTTGCTTTATCAAGTTCGCGTGACCTTTGATTGAGCCATTCAAATCTCTGAGGATCAGCATCAAGTTTTTCTATAAGTGACGACAGCTCGGAAGATATATCGGAAAGTTCGATCTTAACAGAATCAAGCCTATCATACAGCTGAGCAAAATCACTCATGATCTCTCCGGCACTTTCGATACGCTTTCCTGCCTGTGCAACAATCCCCTCTGCCCCGTCTGTATCATCATCACCCGAAAGAAGCATTTGCGCCGCATAAGCAGCCTCGGTCAGAAAAACCGAATTCTTTGAAATCTCAAGCTCTTCGTCAACGGTTTTATCTTCATCATACTTCGGATCAAGTTCTTCAAGCTCGGCGATCACTTCACTCAATGCTGTCATTCTGCTTGCTTTGCCTGCCTGTTCTTTTTTTCGTCGGTTTATCTCGCGTGAAAGCTGTTGAAGTTCATGAAACAGACGCTGATAATCCGAAAGCAGCTGCCCTGCATCTGCGTAGCTGTCAAGAATGTCGATATGTCTTTCGGGTGACATAAGTATCTGATTATCATGCTGACCGTGTATATTAACAAGCAAACTTCCGATCTCTTTTAGTGCAGATACATTGATGCTTCTTGAATTTATACGTGCTGTGCTTCCGCCGTCAGAGTTTATTTCTCTCGAAAGAAATATCTTCCCATCTTCAGCAGAAAGTCCCAACTCTTTAAGCTTACTCATGCACTCATCTGTCAGCCCTGAAAAACGGCCTTGTATATATGCTTTCTTTTCACCTGTACGAACAATATCTTTACTGACTCTCTGTCCTAAAATAGCATTTATCCCATTGATCAGAATAGACTTGCCGGCACCCGTTTCTCCTGTAAATACATTTAGATCATCAGTAAACTCAATTGATGCCTTTTCTATAACAGCAAGATTTTCAATATATATTTCTTCAAGCATCTGTACACCGCCTACGATCTGTTTTCTATTATCATTTTCAATTCTCTGACAAGTCTTTCAGCGTCACGTTCTGTTCTCATCAGGATAAAAATAGTATCATCTCCGGCAATTGTACCGACAACACCCGGCAGTTCAGTTGTATCCAGCTTAGCACAGATCGCATTTGCCATTCCGGCTGTACACTTGACAACAGCAGTATTCATAGCGTAATCAACGCTGTTAACGCTGTCTGCTATCATAGAATAGAACATACTGCCCTGAGAAGCCATCGCTTCTCTTTTTAATACCGGAACACTATATTTGCTTACACCATTGTTGTCTGTGGTTTTTAATAATGCAAGTTCTCTGATATCTCTTGATACTGTAGCCTGAGTTACAGCAAATCCGGCATTTATCAGAAGTTTGCATAACATTTCCTGTGTTTCCACATTATTTTCCGATACTAATTTAAGGATCATTTCCTGACGTTTATTTTTCATATCGACCGCCGCTTTTCTATTGTTTTAATGGTGTCATTAGCTTCCGATTAACAGTCGGGAAAAAGCTTCCGCCTGTAAGATCTATTATTTTTGTAGTCAGATCCGACCTGCATATCTCCACCGTATCCTGTGCGTTAACTTTTGATAATACATTGCCGTCGGCAGTTACAATAACATATGTTTCATCCGGACATACAGATTTTATCGTTAGTTCAGAATCAGGAGAAAAAACTATTGTCCGAGAGAATAATGAATGAGCGCAGATCTGAGAAAACTCAATACATTTCATATCAGGCTCAATAATAGGTCCTCCCGCTGAAAGTGAATATGCAGAAGCTCCTGTTGCAGTTGAAAAGATCACACCGTCTGCTCTTAATGCTGAGATGATACTGCCTGATTTTCTTACCTCAAAATCTGCGATCTTGCAGTTTTCGCCGCGCATAAGAACTACATCATTAAGAACATCTGAAGTGATAACTGTACCATCAGCTTTATTTACAGTGACATTCATCATCATTCGCTCTGAAACAGTATATTCACCTGTACAAAGCTGTCTTAGTTTTTCTATCTCATTGTATTCCAATGAAGCCATGAAGCCGAGAGTCCCGCAGTTAAGTCCGAGTATAGGCTTATCATACTTCGATGCAACTGATGAACATCTGAGTATAGTACCATCACCGCCTATAACAACAATAACATCACACAAAGATACTAATTCTTCTGTATTGCCAAATCTGATATTATTTTCTTTAAAAACCTCACTGTATTCATCTGACATCAAAATGTTTACTTTCTCGGAAGAAAGAATACTATATGCCTGATTTGTATACAGCAGACAATTTCGTTTATTCAGATTAGGATATATAAATACATTCATAAATTCACCATTATCTCAGCTTATCAAACGCCTCATCAACAATTTTTTTCAATATAAAAGATTTGGCAGTACTTTTCTTTTTATCAAGAAGTGCAAGATATTCAATATTTCCGTCTCCGCCGCTAATAGGAGAATAAGTCAGTCCGCTGACAGAAAAACCTATTTTCGCAAATACAGCGCACATCGACTCAAGCACATTAATATGCACCTTTCTGTCTTTTACTATCCCATGCTTATCTACAGCACTTCTGCCTGCCTCAAATTGAGGTTTAATAAGCACGACCACCCTTGCCGATCCCGAAATCGAATTATATAATGCAGGAAGTATCAGCGAAAGTGATATAAAGGAAACGTCACAAGCGGCAAACATAACATCATCTTCAAAAAAATCAGAAGGAAGATCTCTTACATTGACGCCCTCACAGTTAATGACTCTGTCATCATTTACAAGGATCGATGCAAGCTGACCATGACCGACATCAACTGCATAAACCTTTTTTGCATTGTTTTCAAGCATGACCTGAGTGAAACCGCCGGTCGATGCACCTATGTCAGCGCAAACAAGACCATCAACAGAAATATCAAAGTATTCAAAAGCACCCAGCAGCTTATATGCACCTCTACCAACATATCTGTCATAAGATGTGACTTCAATATTTTCGGTACCTTCAACAGAAACAGAGGGTTTATTAACAACAATGCCATTGACTTTAACATTACCGTCAATGATAAGCTTTTTTGCTTTTTCACGGCTTTGAGCCAACCCATGCTCAGCAATATATGCATCAAGCCTTTTCATTAAGATACCTCATTATTTTTTCTGTCATTCTGAATGAAGAAAGTCCAAGTTCATCAAGAAGATCATTAGTTTTTCCATGCTTAACAAAGCCGTTTATTGCTGATAGATCGCAATCAATACCCTTTGCGGCAATTTTTTCTCCAATCGAACCGTTTCTGTAACATTCTTCAAAAATAAATACCTTTTTATATCCTTTAAGTGTTTCTATAAGACTATCTTCGATCGGAAAGATCTTCACAGGCTTGATTATATCAATACTGATCTCCTTTTCATTCAATAATCGCTTCTGAGCTGTGAGAGCTTCATTATAAAGTCTTCCATATGTTAAAATACACATTTCCGATCCATTACAATGTGTGACAACATCAACAGATGCTGTTCTGTTATCAGTTCTTACTTCATCAGCCCCGCGAGGATATCTGACAGCGCAAATACCCTTGTCTTCAAGAAGAGCCTTTTCAAGACACATCTCAAGTTCAGGATTATTTGAAGGAGAATATATTGTCATATTCGGTATGGTTGTAAGATAAGGTATATCAAAAATACCCTGATGAGTTTCACCGTCCTCACCAACGATCCCTGCACGATCAACTCCTATAACGGCATGAGTATCCATAATAGCAAGATCATGTATCAACTGATCGTAGGATCTCTGCAGAAATGTTGAGTATACTGCAAAAACAGGTATCATACCACCTGCTGCAAGACCGGCTGCAAAAGTAACCGCATGCTGCTCTGCGATACCGACATCAAAGAACCTATCCGGCAGAGCACGATGAAAATACTGAAGGCCTGTACCAAATTTCATCGCTGCAGTTATTGCACAGATCCTTTTATCCTTGTATGCTATATCAAGAAGTTTCTTTCCGAAAATAGCAGAAAAACTGTCTTCAGAAACAACATCGGGATTTCCTGTTGAAAGATCAAAAGCACCAACACCATGATATCCGCCGGGATTAGCTTCGGCAGGAGGATAACCATGGCCCTTCTGCGTATTTACAAGAACCACAGTAGGCACGCCGAGCGCTTTAGCAGCACATAGACCTTCATCAAGTTCTTCAATATTATGACCATCAATAGGTCCGACAAACTCAAAGCCAAGATCCTCAAACATCGTACTGTGGATGATCATGTCTTTTATAACATTTTTAGAGCCTCGAACGACCTTTTTTATCGGAGCACCAACAACAGGTGTACTGTCAAGCACTTTTTCAACGGCTGTCTTGGTTTTATGATAGCTCTCTTTGGTTCTGAGTGTCGAAAGGTACTTTGCAGTCGCACCAACATTCTTCGAGATGCTCATTTCATTATAATTCAAAACAATAATGAGATTTGTACCGCTTTTGCCGGCATTATTAAGACCTTCAAAGCTTTCTCCGCCTGTAAGAGCACCATCTCCAAGGACAGCTATCGTATGATGCTTGTCTTTTTTCAGCTTCATAGCTGTAGCTATACCCAGAGCAGCAGATATCGAAGTCGAACTGTGACCGCTTACAAAAGCATCATGCTCACTTTCATCAGGTCTTGTAAATCCGCTTAATCCGCCTTCGGTCCTTATTGTATTGAACTTGTCTGCTCTTCCCGTCAAAAGCTTATGCGTATATGCCTGATGCCCTACATCCCATACGATCTTATCTTTTGGAGAGTCAAATACTCTATGAAGAGATATCGTAAGCTCAACTGTACCCAGATTTGAAGAAAGATGACCACCATTTTTTGAAACAGTTGTGATCAGCTTTTTTCTTATTACCTGAGCAAGTTTAGCGCACTCTTCATAACTCATTGATTTAAGCTCCTTAGGAAGATCCATTTCTGTCAAGTCGAATGATCTGTTTTTCATCTCATTCACTCCCGTCAGCTTCTTCTGTGGAGCAGACTTTCAGTAAGATCTGCAAGAAATTCATGGTCTTTGAACTGTTTCAGAGTAAGAAGTGCCTGTTCTGTAAGACGGTCAGCTTCACGCTGCGCAGCTTCTATCCCAAGTGCAGTAACGTAAGTGCTCTTCTCCTGTTCACTATCACTTCCGATCGGTTTTCCAAGCTCTTCAAAAGTACCTGTAACATCAAGAATATCATCAACGATCTGAAATGCTCTTCCGAGTGAATCGGCATATTCAGCAGCAGCAGGTATCATCTCGTATTTTCCTGCAAGTACAGCACCCATAACGCAAGCAGCCTCTATAAGAGCACCTGTCTTGTATCTTTGCAGCATATCAAGCTGATCAATAGATATCTGCTTTCCTTCTGAAGCAAGATCAATGATCTGTCCGCCTATCATACCGTTTACGCCAACAGCTTTCGATAGAACAGAGATCAGCATTACTGCAGTCTGAGCAGAGATCACTTCGTTCATTGCAGCCTCTGAAATAACTTCAAAAGCCAGTGTGTTAAGAGCATCACCTGCTAAAAGCGCAGTTGCTTCATCAAATTGTCTGTGACAACTCGGCTTTCCTCTTCTGAAATCATCATCATCCATGCAAGGAAGATCATCATGTATAAGCGAAAACGTATGTATAAGCTCAATAGAACAAGCTATATCTGTTATCTTTTCGATATCTCCGCCGCACATACGGCAGAATTCAAGCATAAGAACAGGCCTTAATCTTTTTCCTCCGACAAGCAGAGAATATTCCATAGCTTCGCTTATATTTTCACGAAGATATGGTTTATCAGCTGTCATCTTCTTTAATGCCTCATTGATCTTGTCACAATATGCACCAAGCTTTATCTGAGATGCTTCAGTCATTATTTATCATCATCCTTATATTTTTATTCTTCTTTTGCGATTTTCACAGACAATTCTGCATCTGCAAGAGCCTTTTTACACTTTTCCGCAAGTTCAGAACCTTCATTATACAACGCAACCGATTCTTCAAGCTGAAGATTGCCGCTTTCAAGTTTTGATACGATCTCTTCAAGTCTTTTTATCGACTTTTCATAATTTGCTGCTTCACTCATATTATACTGTCCTTTCAAGCGTTTTTGATAGTTCCCGTTATCTTGGCAGTAACAGCAGAATCTCTGAATCTTATAACGATCTCATCATTTTCTGTCAATTGAGCCGCATCAGTAACAGGCAGTCCGTTTTTCAAAGTAAGAGTATATCCGCGATCAAGAACCTTATACGGACCAAGCGCTTCGAGCTTTCCGACAATATTCTGAATTGCCGAATATTTGGCTGATATTTGTTCTTTGTATGCTTTATCAAGTCTTGAAGTAAGACTTTCAAGCTTATTTTTGTTATTATCAATAATTCTATACGGAGAAACCGCACTTAATCTTTGAGATAATATGTTGATCTGTTCCCGTCTTAAACCGATATAATGCCCATATGCTGAATCAAGCTTGTCTTTTTGTGCATCTATAAGAGAAATAAGACTATCGACTGTAGGCGCACATTGCTCTGCAGCAGCTGAAGGTGTAGGTGCTCTCATATCAGCGACATGATCAGCTATCGTTGTATCAGTTTCATGCCCGACAGCACTAATAACAGGCGTATTGCAATCCGATATAGCCATAGCCACTTCTTCTGTATTAAAAGGCATCAGATCTTCATATGACCCTCCGCCTCTTGTAACTATGATCACATCAGAGCCGCTCATATCAGCTTTCCTTATTGCAGATGCAATAGTCAGATGTGCTGATTCTCCCTGCACCTGAGCAGGGAAAATATTAAGTTCGGCTACAGGATAGCGCCTTTTCATAATATTCAGAACATCCTGAAGAGCTGCACCGTTAAGGGATGTAACAACTGCGATTTTTTTAGGCAGCGCAGGAAGAGACTTTTTTCTTTCCTGAGCAAAAATACCAAGTTTTGCAAGCCTTTCCTCAAGCTGCTTTTGCTGCAGAAATTTGACACCAAGTCCGGCAGGAACAAGTTCATTGGCAGATATCTGATAATATCCCCCTTGTTTATAAACAGCAATACTTCCGATACACAAAACGCTCATTCCCACACGAGGTTCAAAGCCGAGCCTTTCCGCTTTTGCCTTCCACATAACACCTTTGAGAACAGCACCTTCGTCTTTAAGTGTAAAATAAGCGTGTCCGGATGCATAATGTATCTTAAACTCTGAAAGCTCACCCTTTACGGTGAGCGTTTTTAATCTTATATCTTCAGTAAGTCTGTGTGTAATGTAATTAGTCAGCTGTGATACACTGATTATAGATGACATCAGATCAATCCTTTCATAAAAGCAGAATAAACTGCTACACCAACTGCATTATCACAAGAAAACTGCGGTTCAGCAAAGTAAGCATCAAAATCTTCGGAAAGCATATCAGCTATGATCTTATCACTCATGACACCGCCTGCATATACCACCGATGTATCTCTGCCAAGTTCTGACAAAGAGTACCGGGTAAGTTCATGTACAGCAGTTCCCACTGCAGAAAGACAGTACTTTGCTATATATGAAGGCTCAGCACCTTCATCGTACAGCTTCTTCAGCTTGTTCTCATATCCTGACAAAGAACACTCACCATTCTTAACGGATATCTTATGTCTGAACTTTTCATCACATGAAAAAGCCAGCTTCTCAAGTTCAATCCCACAAGGAAAATCCAGTCCAAGCATAACTCCGCAGCGATCAATGAGCTGACCCGCTTTAAGATCGTTTGAACCTCCGATACGTTCTATTGACAGCAAACCATCATCAATTCCGCAAGGAGTAACAAGAAGCATATCGGTAGTTCCGCCGCTGACATGAAATGACAAGAAACTTTCGTCACCTCTTACCAGATCAAGTTTATCAGCCGAGTAGAGAGCTGCAAGTATGTGACCCGCCTGATGTGTTGTCGAATAATAAGGTATATTTTTTGCATACGATATACCTTTAGCTAAACCAAGTCCGACCAGAAAACACGGCATATATGAATCTTTCCTGCATGAAGGGCGATCACTTACTCCGACCGCACAGATATCTTTGATATCACCAAGTCCTTCAAGCATAATTGGAAGCTGAACCGTATGATGAAAAACCGCATCACTCTGCCTTATACCCTTCTCGCCTTTTTTTACGGGAAGAAGTTTCTTTGACTGTTTTACCTCAAAAGAATCTGTATCAAAATAAGCTGCCGACGTCGTATAATTCGATGTATCTATACCAAGAACAGCATTACTCATTTTCTTTTTTATAATCTGAAGAGTCTTCGGAGCGTGAAAAAGCTCCGAGCACACCGTTTATAAATGCTATATCAGGTTCCTGAGCAAATTTCTGAGCAAGAATGACAGCTTCGCTTATAGCAACGTTCACGGGTATCTTATCATCGTAAACAGCTTCAAAAAGCGCAATATGAAGAATAGCGATATTTATTTTTGCAATTCTGTCCACGCTTCTCTTTTTAGAATACTTTTCAATGATCTTATTCAGCTCATCATACTTTTCATATATTTCTGCAGCGTGCTTACAGGATTCTTCACTGATGCGTATAGTATCATTCGGATCTTCTGCCTCGGCAGTTACTTCAAAGATCTCTTCTATGCTGTCATCACGAAACAGTTTTTCAAAATAAAGTATAAAAGTTCCTTCTCTGAGTTCTCTCTTGGCACTCATAAATTTTTCTTCGCCGCGTGCTCTGTTATTACCCATATTCTTTGACCTTCCTTTTTCTATTATCAGACATCTATATCGAGCACATTTACATTTACTTTAGCTACCGTAAGACCAAGTACATTCTGCACCTGTTCCTTAATGCTTTCCTGTACTTTCTCAGAAGTCTCAACAGCAGATGCATCCTGTTCAAGTACTATGCCAACAGCAACAGAAAGAACATCTCCGTCAAGTCGGAATTTCATTTTACCATGATTTTCTTTAGCAAATAACAACCTGAGCGGATTATGTGCCGAACTTGCGACCCCTACAACTCCGTCTACACCAGATACAGCTTTCGAGATCACTTTTGCTATAACATCTTCACTTACATAAAGACTTCCGTCTATGCTTTTGCTGATATTCTCTTTGTCCATAAAGTGCTCATTCCTTTCCCGGGATAACCCGAATTACATTAATGCATACTTTATATAATTATATCATAAACCGCCAAAATATACAATTCTATCATCCATTAATTTTCTATTTGTTCATATTTAACATACAAAATCATCCGGCTGCTGAATACAGCCGGATGACAATATTATGCATCTACATCAAATATCCTTATTTTATCAGCAGGTACTGTCACCTCACTGAGTAATATATCCTTTATCTGCGCAGCCTCTGTCTGTATAAGACCGCTGTCTGTCTTGACAACTATATTAGCATTTTCACCGTCAAGATAAACTACACAGTCGCTGAATCCTGCAGCCTTTATCAGATTTTCCAGCTTACTTTCTTTTTCTATAAGTCCTGTCATAGCTGCTGCTTCAGCAGCGGCCTGCTGCTGTTCTTCAGGCGAACTGTCTCCCCCGTTCATTATATTGGCAAGTGTCTCGGTTGCTTTATCTCTCGACTGTGCCCTGTCAACACGAGCTTTTGCAAAATAATCATCTGTTTCATTTTTTTCTGCATTAACAAGCTGTGCATCACCGTAATGTATATTCTGTTTATCGACTTTTCCTGCGGCTTTTATACCTCCTCCGGCATTAACAGCATAATTCACATAAATTGCAGTGCCTAAAACGAGAGTCATTCCCGCAAGCATTATCTGCTTTTTACCGATTATAAGGTCTAATCTGCGCTTTTTCTGTGTCTTCATGATCTTTTCCTCCTGAAAATCTATTATTTCATCTCAGCGGTTCAACGCTGATCCTATTTGTTGGCAATCCAAGAACAGCTGTAAGCAGGTTTATTATCCGTTCTCTTGTTATTGGGTCAGCGGCCCCTTCGCATATAACAGCTGCACCGTTTATCTGCGGTGTAACTATCTTTTTAAGGATAGGTTCTTTCCCGCCCGTCCCCGAGAGAACTATATCAGACTGATTTCTGATATTCTCTTCATTTGCTGTATTTTTTCTGTCATTATCACTTTTTTCTGCATATATGTATTCTTTCGTACTTCCGATAGTCACCATTACACTTACTTTACCAACACCTTCCATATCTCCTATTATACCTGCCAATTGTTCCTCTATATTTTGTTTGTATGATTCCGATTCATCCATAATGCTCTTATCATCTGATCCGTCTTTTGATTTATCTGATATCGGAATGAAATCTGACAAAAGTATCAGGACCATACCTATCAATCCTAATACTATTATTAAATTCATTCTCTTATCATTTGACCTGATAATACGTTTTACTGTTTCTGTCATGACGTTACCTCAACAGTACATCCACTATATTTATCCCTTATGATCTTTTCCGCCTGCATACATTTATTTGCTTCATTGATTACAGCAAGTACCTTGTCTGCTTTGATATAATTATATTCATCATAGGAACAATCTATGACAAGTTCATGGACTGTTATGTCTTTACTTTTGAGTTCATGCTCAAGTTCTTGTTTCATACTTTCTGCAGTCTGTTCAAGAATAATATTATTATAATCTGCCGTTCTGTCTCTTTCGCTGTATAACTTTTTTTCATTTAGATTTATTCTATAACCTGCAAATGATGAAGCTGTACAAACAATTATCAAAAGAGTACAAATAAGATTCATTTCTTTCTTTAATTTATCCGGAGATATCATGCGAACAGCCGAGGATAAAACCGCGCAGATACAGCATATAAACATTGTTTCTCTAAAATAATTCACTCAGCATATCTCCCTTTCAGATGTTTGATGATATGATCAAAGCCGCTGTTGAAATAACAAACATCATCGAAAAGCACAGAACAGTACTGATAGCGGCTGAAACAGCATAACCTGTACTTCCAAGTAATTCAGACGAACTCCTTGAACCAGTCAGGTCGGCTATTATCTTCAATATACATAAAACAATACGCATTGCCAACAATTGGAGCATAGGCTTGATAAGCAGAAACAGTACTGCAGCTATGCCGATATTTCCTATCTCGGCCTTCAATACACCTATGCCGGAGTATACTGCTGAATATGCCTCTGAAACCGAACTGCCGATTATCGGAACAAAACTTGAAGCGCTGAATCTTACAGCACGAGATGCAGCAGAATCTATCGAAGCAGATGAAAAACACTTTACAGCATTCAGACCCGTAAAAAGCGTCATCAACGCTGTAAGTACAAGTTTGATACCTGATTTTATCGACCCAGCAGTTTCTGAGAATCGCATTTCTGGGTTTATCGCTGCCATAAAACTTAGTGCAAGAAACACTCTTAGAAATGGCAGTATCACACTTTCGGAAGCAAATGTTATCAGCTCGCAAACTGCAAGTGTTCCGGCATAATAACTTCCTCCCGCCCTGAATGCCCCTGATGCAGCGGTCACTGTTGCATATATCGGAATATAAGCACGCATTATA
>CADBTD010000144.1 GCA_902797535.1 uncultured Ruminococcus sp.
AACTTCGGATGTGCCGGAATATTCAAACGGAAGTACGGGCAGAAAAAGCATAAAGCCTCCAACAGATGAAGGAAAGCTGAGCATTCTCGTGAGTACGGCCTCTGCGGTGAATTATGAAGCGGCGGCAGAGCTTTTTGAGTCGCTCGGTGGAACTGCGGAGCTGACTTACTGTGCTGAGAACAGTCTTTATGACAGCATAACGTCTTCTGCGCTGGCAGACAAGCCTGTAGACATCGCATCATTCGATAACGGGCTGATGTATCCCTATGCGGTGTCGCAGTCGATGCTTGAGCCTATAGAAAAGGCAGTTGACCTGAACAGTCAGCGCTGGTATTATGCGATACCCTCGGCGAATATGTTCAAGCTGAGCGGCTGGCACTATGTACTGCCTTTCAGTACATATTCTGCAAGAGCGCTGTACTACTACAGCGATATGATAGTGAGCGTCACGGGGATCGATCCTGCGGACTATGTGGCAAGCGGTGAATGGACTACTGCAAAGCTTGATGAGATAATCGACATATGGCATTCAAAGGGCGGCGACAAGGCGCTTGCAGGTGACTGGGGGACTCCCATGTATCTGAGGTCGGGAAGCACTGTTGTGACCTATGATGAGGAGACCGCAGGATTTTCAAACAATTCATTTGATCCGAAGATAGCAAAGGAAGCAAACAGGCTTTACAAGTACAAGGCTGACGGAAGAGTAGTTGATGCAGGCTTTATGAATGTGACAGATGCTCTTGACCACGGAGCGCTGTTTTATTCGGCGGGGTATGAGGAAGCAAAGAGGAAGTCGATGCGTCCGCAGCTTTCGGCGGTGCCCATACCCACTGATGACGGAAGTCAGAGCGTGTACTATGCGAAAATAGACGGTGCAGTGCTTGTGAAGGGAATAAAGAACACCGATTCTGCAAGGTGTTTTTTTGAGTGTGCATCAACGGTGTCGGCTTTGCCGCAGGGCGAGCTGGGGGAGAGTTTTCTTCCGCCGTATTCTGCAAAGGCGGTGTACCCTTACGGGCTGGGCATAGCGCCTAAGCTGTCATCGGACAGCAAGAAGCCCGACGATGGTTTTCCTCATGCTGCTGTGCCGCTGATGTATTCGGCACCGTACTATACAGGCGTATGGGATCAGGTATGCATACATTTTACCGAGCCGATAACCTCAGAGCTGAGTGCGCTCAACAACAGGCTCAGAGCGGAAATAGCAAAGAATGATGCCGAAAAGTAAAGGAGAATATAAACGCCTCTGTCGGGAAAAGGGCAGGGGCGTTATGTGATACATTATATAAGGAGTATGGCTATGGCTGTTAAATGGACAGACGAGCAGTTAAATGCGATAAGAACTGTTGACAAGGGTGTGGTAGTGCCTGCGGCGGCAGGAAGCGGAAAAACCGCAGTGCTTATAGAGCGCACTGTAAGGATGCTTGAAAATATAGGTCAGCTGCCTGCCGAAAAGCTGCTGGCGGTGACATTCACAAAAGATGCTGCGGCTCAGATGAAAAACAAGCTGAGAAGTGCGCTTGCGAACAGGATAGCCGCCGAACACGACAAGGAAAGGCGTGACTGGCTGATACGTCAGCAGGAGATGCTGGCGCTGGCGAACATCAGCACTATATCCTCATTCTGCTTTGAGCTTGTAAAGGAAAACCTCAATGAGTTCGACTACAGGACGGGGATAAGGATAGCTGACGACACGCAGATACAGGTGCTTAGGGACAATGCGATATATGATGCACTGGAAGAGATGCGCCGTGAAGAACCCGAGCGTGCGGAGCTTCTTGCAGATGCGTTTTCTGCAAGGACTGATATAGACACCGACTCATGTACGGGTCTGTATGTGGCTGATCTGTACAACTTCAAGAGAAGTCTGGCATTTCCCGAAGAGTGGACCGAGTATGCAAGAAAAGGCTTTACTGACGAGGACAGGGTAAACGGGATGATCGACGAGTTTTTCGGACTGATAGAAGAAAAGCTCGGTGAGATGGTGGCAATGAATGACCAATACCGTATACTTTCGGCAGAGCTTCCGAACAATGAAAAGCTGATGGAGCTATGCGGGAAAGATCTTGATGTGCTGGGCGGCATCAGGGCGGCTGTAAAGGCTAAGGACATGGAAGGCATATTCAAAGCCTGTAAAGAAAAGTTTCCGAGCATCAGAAAGCCTTCGGCAAAGGGTCTTGATGAAGAGCAGTCCATAAGGCTTGAAGAAAAGTATAATGTGATCAGGGATATCCGTGACAAGATGAAGAAAAAAAAGCTCGATCCGCTGAAAAAAACGATAGAAAAGTTCGGGTC
>CADBTD010000145.1 GCA_902797535.1 uncultured Ruminococcus sp.
ATGATGACATCACTTATGCTTCTGTCAAATTATTTCAAAGCATTGATCAAAAATAAAAACGAAAAAAATGCCACAGAAAATGTCTATGTTCCACCTGAGGCAAAAGAAAATGAATTTGTTATCTCATCAGAGAACAGCAGACTTTCGGTGACGATAAACAATTTTTCCTGCGAGCCTGAAAATGACTCTGTAAAGTACTTTTCAGATATCAATCATGCTCAGATAATCACTGATGGATATGATCTTGAAGAAACCTGCAAGGCTACAGTGCTATATGCTGATTTCACACTTGATAACGAAAACTGCAATATTACTGATATTACTGTAACTGCATCAGGCGATAACGGCTCATATACCGTCATTGACCCCAGAACAAAGACTGACAGCAGTACTGCACAAAAATTCCCTATCTATCTGTCAGACCTTATGAATGACTATAAGATAACCGTATCATGTAAAAATGGTACAGAAGATGCTGTTCTTGAAAAGAATTTCTCATTTTCGGAATTGTATAATGATTCAGTAGAAAGACTTCCCGATAATAATTCCGAAACAGAGCCTGCTGCTGAACCCGAAGGATTTGATTACAGCTATTCCGCAGCACCATTCAAAACATCACTCAGAGATACTAAAGGCAATAATGTGCAGATAATCAGAGGAAAACTGGCATATGAGATAGGCAAGGAAGAACCGGTGCTTGAAAAGATCACTATGACTGATGAACAGCTCAAGTCAACTGAATGGGCATTTTATGAGATAAAACTTGTTTCAACAGACACAAGCCATTCTCCTATCGACTGCACTATGGTAAGCCTTGATCTTGAAGGATATGATACAAACAATAAAAAGTGCTACTCATATAACACAGAAGATATCTCACCGTATACCGAGCTCCTTATTCCTATATGTAAGCAGGTACAGTACTTTAAACTGAAAATAGTATATGATGACGTTAAAGGTACACGCAACGAAACTGAGATCAATTTTGACCTTAACGGTCTTGACAACTCAAAATAATAATGGATATAAATAACTTAATGTCGCACTGCACTGTCTGCCCGAGAGAGTGCGGTGCTGACCGTTTAAAAGGAAAAGGCTTCTGCGGTGAAAGCAGGGATGTCAGGATATCACGCGCCGAACTTCATATGTGGGAAGAACCATGCATCAGCGGCACAAAAGGCTCGGGCACTGTTTTCTTCAGTGGATGTACGCTCAGATGCTGTTTTTGTCAGAATTACGAAATATCACATCAGGGCAAAGGGTTTTCGATTACCGAAAATGAACTTGCGGATACATTTATCAGACTGCAGTCCATGGGAGCACATAATATCAATCTGGTAAACCCGACTCACTTTGTACCGCAGATAATCAAGGCTATCGATATAGCCGGAAATGATCTTAAGATCCCGATAGTGTACAACACGGGCGGTTATGAAAAAATAGAAACACTTGAAATGCTTGGAAGCAGAGTAAAGATCTTTTTGCCCGATCTCAAATACTATGACAGAGAAATTTCAAAAAAATATTCAGCTGCAGAAAACTATTTTGAAAAAGCAATATCATCTATACACAAAATGGTTGAAATCGCCGGCAGACCCGATATAGAAAACGGTTTGATGAAAAACGGGGTAATAGTAAGACATATGATACTTCCCTCTCATCGTCAGGATTCGATAAAATTGATCGATATTCTGTCAAGGGAATTTTCAGCTGATGAGATAATGGTCAGTCTGATGTGTCAGTATACTCCTGTATATAAAGCAGCCGAATACAAAGAAATAAACAGAAAGCTGAGCAGCTTTGAGTACAGAACGGTTTCGGAAGCACTTGAGCGTTCGGGATTTGATGGATTTGTTCAGCAAAGGGATTCAGCTTCTGATGAGTTCATACCTGTCTTTTACGATAAAAAATACTACTGACAGATAAAATAGCTCTGAAAGCTAAAAATTTTATGCGATTTTGAGTTAACTATAACATACCGAACTTATTTTCTTAACATTTCTTTCACATTAAGATGATATACTTAATCCAATAAGTGGCCGAAGGTCATATAATGAAAGGATACTGAAAGATGTCAAGAGCTATAGGTTCAAGATACACTATAGAAAGCTCACCTCAGGTATCGAAATACCATGAGGCTGTTAAAGACGTTATATCAAGTGAAGAGATGCAGAAACTTAAAAAGTACAGCCATCATCACTGTATGACACGATATCAGCACTGCGTCAACGTATCATACTACAGCTATCTTCTCTGTCGAAAACTCGGCTTCAACGCCGAACAGGCAGCAAGAGCAGGATTGCTTCATGACCTGTATGAGGAAATGCCTAAATGCAGTAAGGAACACCTCAGGAATCATCCTGAGATAGCACTTGAAAACGCAAGAAAGGCTTTTAAGCTCAGCAAAGTTGAAGCTGATGTGATACTTAAGCATATGTGGCCGATACGAAAAGGCAGACCAAGATATCCCGAATCCTATGTAGTCATGATGACTGATAAATATGTAGCATTTATGGAGTTCTGTATTTACTTAAAGCAAACAGCTGACATGACAATAAAAAAACATATGTAAATTAAAGCACACTCTGCGGATATTCTGCAAAGTGTGCTTTATTTCATTTTCCGAAAATATAGAAATATGTTATCCCGAACCATTCTCTTACCCAATATGTCGGAAGAAATCTGAGTTCGGTTTTTGCACTTAAAGACGTGACATTTTCTGCGCCCTCGTGCTTTGCTATAAGTGAGGCACGATATTGATGAAATCCATCGGTAACTATCGTTATATCCCTGTCATCTGTCAGTTCAAAAGAGTAGCGTATATTTTCAGATGTAGAAGTAGAACGGTCTTCTGTAATGATACGTTCGGGGGAAACACCCTTATTTACAAGATATCTGTACATACATTCTGCTTCGGATATTCCCTCTCCGCTTCCCCTTCCGCCTGAAACTATACACACAGCATCGGGATATTCTATCAAAGCATCATAAGCTGTATCAAGTCTTCTTGCAAGCATTTTTGACGGGACTGTCCCATCTACCTGGCAGCCTAAAACGATCATCGTCTTTGGGTCAGCAGGCTTATTGCTGATGGCGTCTGCCATAAAAACAGACAGAATACCTGCATAGATCACACCGGATATCATAAAAAACGATGCTGAAAGTATTATTATTTTTCCTGTAATTTTAGAAAAAAGTTTTTTCACCTTATCAAAAAATAAAGTAACAAATATCAGAAATATAAAAAAAGCTATCCCAAAAATATTTCCTTCATTATAGATAGGTGCTGCAGCATTAAAAGCAATTATAGCAAGCAATTCAATAATAAACAGTGTTATTTTCATCATGATAAAAGTCCTCCGCATTATGATTATATCATAGTACGGAGGACTATTCAATAGTAAATATCCTTTATTTTTTCTTATTTATTTCTTAATTTCTCTCTTTTAATGCAAGCTCAACAACCTTATAAGCACCATTATAGACTCCATGAGATTTTGCTTCATTTATATTGCCGCACATAAATTTAAGGATGCTGTCGCTGCGCTGGATGGCTCTAAGCATTGCATTAATATCCTTCATAGTATCGCATTCATAAGTTCCGTCACCGATCTCAGCAGCACGCACAGCACCCCACGCCTCATGTCCGCCGACACGCTTTATCATAAGTTTCGGAACAGGATAAAATGCAAGTTCACTGGGCTTGGTAATAAGAACATCACAAGCACGCATGAGCAGATTTGTTGAATAAACTGCCGCAAATATATCGGCATGATAAAAAACATGGATACCGTCAACAGGCCAGTCAAGAGCAGCATCGGCAAACGCTGCTGTTTCATCAAAATCATTTATATGCTCGGTAACCATTTTTGAAATATTTGGAAGCCGGTTTCTGATATTCTTCCATGCATCATAATGATCACCGAGATTAATAAACAGTGCTGCTTTACGTTTGCGTACCGACGGGAGAAGCTGTCTGATTATATCTGCAAACATTTCCTGCTGAGCCCCTGCGCCGCCGATCGTAAGTAAATATCGTCTTGGCGCGCACGAATCGATACGCTTTATTCTTTTTTCATTGTCTGACTCAATGTTAGTGACAAGTTCATGATCGATATAGTGACCTGTATAAACTATAGATGAATCCGGCATAGGCTTCAGAGAACGTTTTTTGTCCATTCCCCTAAGAACTTTATATCCCATATAAGCAGACTGAGTCTGTACAGTATGAACAGCACCTTCAGCAAGATGAAGAGCCATAGGCCAGTTATCGGGAACTACATTCACAACATTAGTGAGACCGGCATGGACCGCACTCTGTGCAGGCCAGACATGGGTCGCAGCAAATGGGATATCCTCAGGAAAATCATTATACAGGCCAGTCATAAGTTCTGATACTTTCTGATCAGAACAGTTATATGACAGCTTTCTGAAACCATCGCTGTTCAAGGGTTCCCAAACAAAATTGTTAAATAGTCTGCTCTTCTGAGAAATTCTTGACCCAAGAGAATAAAGTTCATTTTGTGAGGAGATTATACTTGTAGCGGTAGTACCCTTGAAAGAATTCAGATCAAACCAATATGGTGTCAGTCCCATTGAATGTGCAGCTGAAGCAATTGCCATGGATATTCTATAATGTCCGAAACCCATACGGATATTGCCTATCACTATACTATTTGATTTATCGATCTTAAGCGGAGAATCTGAAAGCTTCAGATCCATAATGCCAAGTCTGTCACCAAGCGTTTCATTCGCAACTGCTTTGAGATGATAGCATTTTTCACGGTCATCACCGTATTTGCGTACAAAGCCTTTTTCCTTGCGAACAGCTTTTCTGTAGTCACTGTTTTTCATCTTGTTTCCGAAAATGACCTTTGATCTTTCCATCTGCAAAGCCTCCTGACAAAAATTTTGTAAATACTTGACAAATCTTTTCAAATATGATATACTTATTATCAAGATGATAGACAAACTATCATCTGATAGTAAGTCTATCACAAAAAGGAGCGTTTGTCAAGTGGATTATCAGAAATTTATAGAAAATGCCAAAAATGACCGTATGGAAGCAGCGGTAAATGCATTAGCAGTCATGTTGCTTGAAACAGATGTTGACTCCATAAAAATGACAGATGTTGCAGAGGCCTGTGATATAGGTGTTGCTTCATTATATAGATATTTCGGTAATAAGTCAGTCATGGTCATAAAGGCTGCCTGTAAGATATGGGAAAACATACGCTCTATGTTTGACGGTGTTTTTGAGTGTGATTATTACCAGAAAAAAAGCGGGATAGATCAGGTCAAGGAGTTAATGAAAGTCTTCAAGGTACTATACCTGTCTCATAAAGACTTTTTAAGGTTTGTTGACAGTTTTGACAGGTTTGTGATAGAAAATAAGATATCCACTGAACAGCTTTCAGATTATCAGGCAAGCGTTCTCAACATATATCCTTTGTTCAATGAAGCATTTACAAAAGGTGTTAACGACGGAACAGTGAAAGGAGATATCGATTTTCCGATAATGTATCTTTCTATCACTCACGCGCTCATGCTTATGAGCGAGAAATTTGCGAGAGGAAGTATTTTTGAAGGCGAATCCGAATACGAAGAAAAGGAACTTGACTTTATTATCGACATGGCAATAAGATCTATCTCAACGTAAAGGAGGAACGTTACTATGAAAAAGGTTACAAATAAGGTATTGTGGCTTTTTGCTGTTGGTCAGCTTGGCTGGTCTATGCTTTCGGGCATAATCGTAAACTGGCTCGTTTACTTTTATCAGCCAAACGCAGATGCAAAAAAAGACGGTCTGACTACATTCGTATCACAAAAACCTGTTTTTGCGGGCATAATGGTCATGGGACTGATAACAGCTGTCTGCAGACTGTTCGATGCTGTCACTGACCCGTTAGTAGCTTCAAAATCAGATAGCTCCACTCATAAAGATGGAAGAAGAATTCCATTTATGCGTTTTATAGCAGTGCCATTCGGAATAGTAACTGTGCTTGTATTTGTTTCTCCTGTCAAGGGCGAAAGCACAGCAAATGCTTTTTTCCTTCTGCTGATGCTTTTGCTTTTCTACTTGTGCATGACTGTATATTGTACGCCTTTCAATGCGCTTATTCCCGAACTTGGCAGAGATCAAAAAGACAGGATAAATCTTTCAACATATATATCCGTAACCTATTTTGTCGGAACTGCAGTATCATATCTTCTGCCAAACATTGCAGGAATATTCCGTGAAAACATGGGTTATGTCGGTTCATTCAGGATAACAGTTGCCATAATGTCAGCTATAGCAGTGATATGTATGCTGGTCCCTGTTTTTACGATAAAAGAAAAAGATTACGCATCTACAGAACCATCTTCTACACCTGTTCTTGAATCACTGAAGAAAACATTTTCTAACAAGCAGTTCAGGATATTTGCTCTTTCGGATATTCTCTACTGGGTAGCCTTAACAATATTCCAGACAGGACTTCCGTTTTATATCACTTCCCTTATGGGTCTTGAAGATAATAAAACCTTTACCCTTTTTGCTGTAATGACAGGTATGTCACTTGTTTTCTATGCACCTGTAAATATATTTGCAAAAAAACTCGGCAAGAAGAAGCTTGTGTTCTCAGCATTTGTCTTTTTCAGCTTTGTATTCCTGTTAACAACATTATGCGGAAAAATGGGAATAAGCGGAATGGCAAACGGAATACTGATAGCTGTACTTGCATCTATACCTATGGCAGTTCTCGGAATACTGCCTCAGGCTATAGTTGCAGACATAGCGCAAGCTGATGGTATAGAAACAGGAGAAAGCAGAGAGGGTATGTTTTTTGCAGCAAGAACTTTTGCAATGAAACTTGGTCAGTCTGTTGCAATGCTTCTATTCACATCTATGGCTAAAATAGGCAGCGAAGACGGAACAGGCTCAGGCTACAGAATATCTGCTGCTGTTGCAGCTGTATTTTGTCTTGGCGGTGCTATAGCACTCGGAATGTATAAAGAAAACAAAATAAAAGAAACTATAGACAATTCTGCAAAGGAGAATACCAATGAAACTGCCTGAAAATTTTTATGCAAGGATAACTGTCGCCGGCTCGACCTACAGCTTTAAAGACGAATTCAGAAATGACAGGTTTTCAGCCGACCTCAAAGCAACTGATGACAGAATAATGCTTACTGTATCATGTGAAGAACCCATGACATTTGAAGATATATCAGTAGAAGGAGATATATCAATTGATTCGGGAGATAAACTGTTCCTGAACGGATATCAGTCATGGACTGACAGCTATGAACATGAACCACACGAAAAAATGAGAGGACTGCATGGAATACCCGAAACTCTCATTGAAAAATACAGCTTCAATAGCTATGGCGACTATAATTTTACCGAATATCAGAACAAAGCAGGTGAATTTCACGGATTCACATACGGATACATGAGAAATGGCGACAGATATATTCTTATAGGGTCCGTAAATGAAAGAAACGGATACACGATCGTAAGGTTTTCTGCAAACAGGCAGAAGATCACACTTTCGCTCGAATGTGAGGGTGCAGTATATCAGGGGCGATTCAATGCACTGGACTGTGTATACTATTTCGGCGGAGAAAACGAAGTATTCGATAAATGGTTTAGAGCAATGAATATAGATCCTCCCCGTGCAGGCGAGATATGCGGTTATACAAGCTGGTACAGGCATTATCAGGATATAACGCACGATAAACTAATAAATGACCTTGAAGCGATATCGTCCGCTGATTATGCAGATGTATTCCAGATAGATGACGGTTATCAGACTGCTGTGGGCGACTGGCTCAGCATTGATGAAAACAAATTTCCTGAAGGAATCAAAAAAATCAGTGATGCTGCACATGAAAAAGGACTGCGCTCAGGACTATGGCTGGCTCCGTTCGTATGTGAATATGATTCGGAAATATATCGTGAACACAGAGGCTGGCTGCTGCTTGATGATAATGGCAGACCAATAAAAGCAGGCTGTAACTGGAGCGGAGCTTACGCACTTGATTTCTATAATCCCGAAGTAAGAGAATACCTGAAAAAAGTATTCACTACAGTGCTTACAGACTGGGATTTTGATCTGGTAAAACTTGATTTTCTGTATGCAGTATCATTAATACCTCAGGGTGGAAGATCAAGAGCACAGGTAATGTTTGAAGCAATGGAATTTCTTCGTGAACTTGTTGGCAGCAAACTTATACTTGCCTGCGGTGTACCGCTTGCACCTGCTTTCGGTACAGTAGATTATTGCCGTATTGGCTGCGATGTAGGTCTTGACTGGAATGACAATATCATCATGCAGAAAACTCACCGTGAACGAGTCTCAACAAAGAATTCTGTTCTGAATACTATATTCAGAAGGCAGCTCAACAAGAGAGCTTTTATTAATGACCCTGATGTATACCTGCTCCGCGAAGAGGATATTTCAATGTCAGGCTGTCAGAAGCAGGCATTATGTATGATAAATCATCTGTTCGGCGGTGTATTTTTCACATCAGATAACGTAAGTACTTACTCACAAAAGAACAAGAAAACACTTCATTCAGCACAGCTGCTAAGACTTGCAGATCTGAAAAGCGTTGATATAATGAACGGTGAAGTCGATATCGATATTGAGCTGAACGAAGTACCAAAAGGTATAACACTTACCGCAGACGGCAAATTAAAGAAAAGATACTGATAATGACAGGATGCAGTGTGTTTTAAGTATACACACTGCATTTTTATGCAAAAAACAGGCAGCTGTACATGGCAGCTGCCTGTGATCATACATATTAAGAACTCGGTTCAGCAGTTCCTTCTGAGATATCATCAACTATCTTATCAAACGATACCACTGCATTAAAAACATCACCGTCTATCTCAATTTCAAACCTGCCTCCACAGGCTTCGGTAAATGATTTTGCTATTGAAAGTCCGAGACCGCTTCCGCCGTCAGTCCTTGATTTATCGCCCCTTGCAAAACGCTCTGTGATCTCTTCAGCAGTGAAATCCATTTCTTCGGCAGATACATTTTTTACAGATAATCTGTATTCACTGTCTGTTTCACTCATAACGATATAAACTCTTGTATTGGGCATTGAATATTTCAGCGCATTATCAATAAGATTCTGAATAACACGGTACATCTTGACTCCGTCGGCATTTATCATTGCAGATGATATATCGATCGTCTGACGAACATCCCTGTCAGAGTCATTGATCTTATCCTCGTTATCAGCAAGCACCTGACGGATGAGCATAGCAAAATCAAGTTTAACGATATCTACCTCAATTCCGCTTACAGCCTTAGCCAAAGAAAATACATCCTGAACAATATCCCTAAGCTTTTCAGACTTTCTTCCAAGTATATTAACATAGTCCCTTGCTTCATCAGAAAGATCAGTCTTCTGCAAAAGGTCTATATAACCAATTATAGATGTAAGCGGTGTTTTCAGATCATGCGAAACATTTGTGACAAGTTCAACTTTCATTTTCTCAGACTTTACCTGCTGTTCAACAGCCTGTTGTGTCGCATCGGATATCTGTTGAAGTTTCTTACTCATAGATGCAACAGGTGAATTGGCTGAAACAGGTCTGCAGTCTTTAGGATCGTCATTAAGTCCGAGTATCCTGTCTATCTGATCTTCTGCCCTGCTGATGTTATTTATAACGCTTATCGTAAAAAACAGGTACCTGAATGCAAGTAAGACAAACAGACCTAATACAAGATCAAATATGTCAAATGACCAGTATCCAATGAATCTGAACCCACCGGTATTCATGTATGTTATCAGCTGAATAACCGCATATATAGCTCCGACGATGATCAATTCTGTGTGCATGATAGCATATCGGGTCTTTAGACTCAAAGATCTGTGCCATTTTACAAAAGCCAGATCTCTGTAAACATCACGCAGCTTTTCAGTATGATCCCAGATCTCCTTGATCAACAGAGGATATTTTTCTTTGACGATCTTCAGTTTTATAACTCTGACTATACCGTCAAAAGACAGAAACAGCAGCAGCACAGACACAAATACTACAAGATATAAAGGGATATTGCGTTTGATTTCTGTCTCCGCTTCACTGTATATCACGCTTTGAACAATTCTTTTAGATGCAGCTAAATTAAGAATGATGACCAGCAGTGATGAATCAAGTCTGAATACTTTACCCTTTAAAGTCTTTTTATCGGATATATAGGCAGGAACAGGCCGAATAACAGATAACAGCAGTATAACTGCGAGAAAAACCAAAGTTGAAGAAATAATGACAGTTATCCACAAATCAAGAGAGTTATATACTCTTTCATAATTATTTATCAGTTCTTCGGAAGACTTTAATATATCGGTCTTAGGCATCATAAATACATTTAGTTCCGATGTATCTACAGTCGCAAATGCATAACCCGGGATATTATTAAGATCGATCCATGAGTTTTTCATGAATGCGCCATTAGTCAGATTGAGTGTTGACTTATAACCGTCAGAACCATATGTGAATACTTCTTCCCTATCAACAGCATTCGCTTCATCATAAGTATAAACTGTTATCGAACCATTTTCATTAAGATAGCATTCGGGGTATATATCATCAGTTTCCTTAGGATAGGAACTTATATATACATCGCCGTTTTTATTAAAGCAATATATGTAATTTCCTATGTTGTCATGTATGACCGAACCGAGTATCAGTTTATCGGACCGTATGTATTCGCTTGTGGAAATGATCTTGCCGCTGCCATCTGTTATAGAATAGTAGACCTCAGTCTTGCTGTTATCCTGTTTATTATCATTAATATCAGAAGAAATCGTATTATTAGTTCTTAAATAATAATTATTGTTTTCCTCAGAAAGCCTTTTACAGGCATAAGGCACCTTCGATTTAGTAATATTTTTATATTCGGGAATATTAGTAAGGTACTCATCTCCATAGCTGACAAAAAAATAATAGTATGCAGAATCAATATTTTTTATGTTATAGTTTGTCTGCTCGATAGTCAGACCCCTTGTTCCTATGTCTGTATCTATACCAAAGATGTTATCCTTGTCATTATTTTCCATAAACCAGGACAGGCTTGCCAGCATCTGTTCATATAGCATCCCTGTACCATCATAGATGCCGTCAGAACAATTTGAAAGATAGACCGTTCCTAATGTACAGAGGTCACTGTAAATACTGTCTCGGCAAAAATTCGCACGTTTTTGAGCAGTATTACCGTACTTCAGCTCTGATGCTCCATCAGGCCGGGCAAGTTTTTCCGCATGATTCAAAAACGGTACCATTATACAAACAATTATGATCATCAACCCGATAAGAACACAAAGGATATCTCTTAACAGATCAAGTTTTTTCCATTTATTTGATTTAATCTCAGTCACTGATATCCTTCTTTCTCAGCAAGTCAAATTTTTTCTATTTTATAACCTATTCCCCATACTACCTTAAGGTATTTCGGCTCTTTCGGATTGACTTCGATCTTTTCACGAATATGCCTTATATGTACCATAACTGTATTCTCTACAGCATAAGCATCTTCATTCCACACTTTGCGGTAAATATCCTCAGCAGAATATACTCTGCCTGCATTGATCATAAGAAACTCAAGGATCTTAAGTTCAGTCGCAGTCAGCTTTACCTGTTCCCCGTCAACAGTTACAGTTTTGGCATTCTGATCGAGTACAAGACCTCCGATCTCGATAACATCTGATTTAACAGAAGGATTATTTATCGCACCAAGTGTTATATATCTTCTCAAACAACTTCGAACTCTTGCTATAAGCTCATTCGGATTATATGGCTTGGTTATATAATCATCAGCCCCCATAGATAATCCGAGGATCTTGTCAGTATCCTCAGATTTAGCAGAAAGTACGATCACCGGGATATTACTGGTATTTCTCAGTTTCATCAATGCAGAAAGACCGTCAAGCTTTGGCATCATGATATCTATCAGGATAAGCTGAATATCGTTCTCACTTAATATTTCAAGTGCTTCAAGACCGTCATATGCTTTGATGACCTTATAACCCTCAAGCTCCAAGAGCTTTGAAATAGCATACACTATGTCTTTATCATCATCTACAACAAGTATTTTTGGTGTATCAATGCTCATGATAGATCTTCCTTTCTTTATTGATCCAAACCATGCTTTCAGGAAATCAGTGTGAGATCGGATCTTACCACTGAATACCCGGATGGGACACGCCGCATCAGACACATAGGTCATCGCTGTATTTATTATAAAATATAAAGCTTAACATAAGGTATATGTTTTTCTTAAGATTATCTTAAAGTATTATTTTACCGCATAAAGCATCGTATCCCATGCAGGGAAATACGGTGCCTGACGCAGATAAAGCCTGTATCCCATATCAAGCTGCGAGATCAACACAGGCAGGTCAATAATATCATACGGCCTGTGATAAACCGATACAGCAAGACGAGGCACAAATGATCTTATAGTCTGTTCCGAACCAAGAATTGCCTCATATTCTGCACCTTCAACATCATATTTTATGACACTGCAGCCCCTTCCGTTCAGAACAGAGTCAAGTGACCGGGCTGAGATCATTTCTCCGCTTTCCGATATCATCGACTGTCTGCTTGCAGTCTGCGAAAAACCTATATTACCGTCACTATTCCATGCAGCAGAATTAATAAAAGTGATATTATCTAATCTCTTCATTCTTTCAAGGCATTTTCTGAAGCTCTTTTTATCCGGTTCAAAAACATAGATATGTTCATAGCCGCCCGAAAGCTGTATAAATCGCTGTGCAGTATCACCGTTATAAGCACCGAGATCGGCATAAGAATCACATTTATTTGGCTTTACTATACTAAGAAGATCATTAACAGGATCTGAAAAAACAGGTGTAAGAAATGAAATATCACCTGTCACCTTAAAGCTGAGAACTCCGTTTAATACCTTTTTAGATAGATCGTCTGAAAGCATTCCGTATAATTCTTTTACCCTGTCATATCTTTCAAAAAGTCCCTGCACAGAAAAAAGTTCACTTCCCGCTACGGGAAGATCGGGAAAAACAAGTTCATGCTTTTGCGAAAGACCTTTGATATAATTCATCACATCAGGAAGCTCGCTTCCGAAAGCACAGCATATCAAAGGGTCACCAAATTCATCTATGACCTCGCTGTAACTCATCACATGAAATCCGGCAAACTCACGATCTCTTACAAAACCTTCACTTGCGAATATCGCAGAACAAGTTATGCCTCTGTGCCTGAACTCTTCAAGTATCTTCTCACAAGCATTGCCGGTCCCATATATACAAACAGGTTTATCAGTATTTTTCAGCTTATCCCATGAGCCATCAAGTGTAAGTATCTGATCTATATCCATTTTTCCTCCGCTAAAGAAAAAGCGGCATTGCTGCCGCTTAAAATTTTACTGAATTATCAGAAATCGTTGGGATCTCCGTCAAAATCATCATGATGTTCACTGCCGTACATATCTCTGCCCCTGATATTATACTTATCGCGGTTAAGGTCTATCTGCTTGTCAAGAATAGAAAGCACTTCACGCGCATTCTTTATACACTTGATCTCTTTTACAGGAGTATCAACATCATTTTTTACATGAAGGACGATAGTAGCACAACCAACCATTCTTTGTCCAAGAGGCATCACGAGCTTTTTATCGGTCACTTTATAAAGTTCAAACTCATCCTCCTGAACACTCAGAAAACCTGAACGGGTAATAAACTTGGTTTCGGTTATATAATATCTTGTAAAAGACCACGGAAGACCTAAAAATGTACGTTTTTTATCAGTCCATATATACTGGATAAGATCTTTTTTCATTAGAATCCGTCCTTTCATGTGCAGTATTACTGCTTTATCACGTTAATTATACCATATTAACCATGATATGTCAAGCTTTAACACGATTATATCTGAAAGAAACAAATGCTGTTGAAACTATAATTATATAACCTATGATACTGAAAATATCAGGATGATCTCCAAATAGAACTGCACCTATAGCAGTAGTGAATATAAGCTGAGTATAGTCATAGACGGATATCTCCTTAGCAGGAGCATAAGTATACGCAGCAGTTATCGAAAACTGTCCGCCTGCAGCCGCAAAACCTGCACCAAGCATAAAAGCGACCTGCTTAAATGACATAGGATGAAAGTTAAATATCAAAAAAGGGAGGAAAAACAATGTTGAAAAAGCAGAAAAAAATGCAACGATAAAAGCGCCTTTTTCTCCTCTGCTGCCTGCGTATCTTACAGCAGTATATGCTGCACCTGCCATGATACCGCCCGCAAGCCCTGCAAAAGCAGGAAATGAAGACATATCAGTAAACGATGGTTTTATAACGAACAAACTTCCTATAAAAGCAGTAAGCACGGTCATTCCCTGAAAGAAAGTCAACTTTTCTTTGAGAAAAAGAAAAGAGAAAAGAACAGCAAAGAAAGGCGACATTTTGTTAAGCATAGATGCATCGGAAAGTACAAGCTTATCGACAGCATAAAAATTTCCGAGTACACCCAAAGCGCCAAGAAAAGAACGTATAAAAAGTGCGGGAAGATTCTTTTTATTTGTGCATTTGAATGGAATATGGTCTTTTTTCAGCATGATAAGTGCAAATACAAGTGCAACAAGATTTCTGAAAAATGCTTTTTGAGCTGACGGAAGATCACCGGCAAGCCTTACAAAAGTACTCATCCACGCAAAACAAAATGCAGAAATAATAATACAGATGATCCCCCTGATCCTTTGTTTCTGCTCACTCATCAAGCATCACCGCCGGTCATCTGCTTATGTTCTGCTCTTAGTTCATTGATGAGATGATCCAGTGACCAACTCCTGTTATGCTCAGTATATATAGCTTTAAGAACAACTCTGATCTCTTTTGCTTTTAATACATCAAGAAAGCTATCAAGAGCTTTTCTGTCAAAACCCGAAAAAAGCATTATTTCACTTTTTCCGTCAGGATAGGTTTCTGTGTCAGTACAGCTGATTTTTTCGCCAAGAAGCTCACCTATAGTTTTTTTGCCGCTATCTGCAGAAACAAGCTGAACTTTGCTTTCCTCGCACAAATTACTGAGAGCAACATACTTTTCCGGAGAGAGATTTGCCGCAAGAATTTTTTGTAGATTTCTATTAACTATTTTGGCTTTCATATTTTCATCACCTTTATTTATATTCTATACTATTTATTATTATACAACTTTATAAAATTTAAATCAATTAGGAAAAATATAGAATAAACTGGCGAAATGCACACAAGAATTGTAAAATATTGTGAAATATGACTATAGAAAGATATACAAAAAACACTTGAATTTTTTTTGAATTTGTGGTAAAATATATATAAACAAATAGCACAGTGTGCTTAATAGGAAACGGAGGAGTCAATTATGAAATTAGAAGATATGTCCGTACTTGTATGCGATGATTCAATGTTTGCACGGAAAAGTCTTTGTATGTTTATATCTTCACTCGGAGTAAAGAACATATATGAAGCTGCTGACGGTCAGGAAGCAGTTGATAAATATAAGGAAAACAAACCCGATGCAGTATTTATGGATATAGTCATGCCGGTTATTACGGGTATAGATGCACTCACCAAGATAGTAGAATTTGATCCTGGCGCTAAGGTCATAATGGCTTCCTCGGTAGGAACTCAGAATCACCTGAAAGCTGCTATAAAGGCAGGTGCGGCAGATTTCCTGCAAAAGCCGATCTCAAACGATCAGGTCAAGCAGACTCTCGAAAACATTGCGAAAGGAGTGATCTGATCATGTTTTCACAGTTTTTTGGAGGATATCTTCTCAATAAAGGTATAGTTACAAAAGAACAGCTTGCCAAAGCCCTTGATGAAAAGAAAAACACTCGACTTCGTCTTGGAGTTCTTGCTATTAATGAAGGACTTATGACGGCTGAACAGGTAGAGCATGTTAATATCACTCAGCAGACAGTTGATAAACTGTTTGGCGATCTTGCAGTTGATCTTGGATATCTGAAACCGGATGATGTGACAGATCTGCTTCATAAACAGCCTACTGATTATCTGCTTCTGGGACAGACACTTGTTAACATGGGCGCACTCACCAACAGCGATTTTGAAGATGCTATCAACAGCTATAAATCTAAGCTGTCGATAGATGATGATGATCTTGCAGGCGATCAGAATGACAGACTTATCGAACTGGTAAAGGAGTTCTTCCATTTTGGTACTACACAGAATGCTAAGCTCTACTCGAACTATGCAACTCTTCTTTTCAAGAGCCTTATAAGATTCATCGGTGATGATTTCACACCGCTTGAAGCATCTATCATAAAGGATACAGACACCCCGAGAGCAGTCCGTCAGGATATTACGGGAGCTTATAATGCGATCACGATAATTGCAGCCGGAAAAGAAGAATACAGTGCTTTTGCAAAGAGATTCGCAAAAGATGCGTATGTTCCTGATCCCGAGTTTGATGATGCAAGTGCCGGCGAATTCCTTAATGTCTGCAATGGACTTTATGCAGTTAATGAATCAAACGAAAGCGGTGTAGAGATCTCTCTGACTCCGTTAAATTTCACAAAAGATGAGAAACTGACCATTGGCAAGGAATGCTTCAGTATTCCTGTACAGTTTACATTCGGTGAGGTCGAATTCATAATCAATTTCTGAAAAGATCATTAAAAAATATAAAAGCTAAGCACTTCTCAATTGAAATGCTTAGCTTTTAGTTTTGTACTTTGTCTTCCCTGCTTTACGAAATGATCAGTTGTAAAGATAATCGGAATTAAAAGACGCAAATTCTCTTTCATACGCGTCATTCTGTTCGTTGATCATCGCAGTCATGAACGACGATATACTGTTTTCCTCAGAAAATGTACCGAAAATCTTTCTGGTAAAATTTGAGATGGCTCCGAAAAATGTGTTCTTTGTGTTTTTCATTTTGATTGTCTCCTTTTTTTGTTCTAAGATTTCTTTCTTTTGTTCTTATAGTTTTGTCTTTCTGTAATAATAGACACAATACAAGCCAAAAAGTTTTGCATTATTATTTTAATATATCGTAAACTTATTGTTAATGCGTCTTTGCTTGACTTATATTTCTTTTTATGAATCTAATTTACCACATTATTTTATCAAAGTCAATATCAAAAAAGCCCATTTTTGTAATCATAAGAAATAATTAAGGTTTTCATAAGGCAGGCATAAGAAAAGTCCGACATTTAAGCCGGACTTTAGTATTTTTATTGAACTATCCAGATCTGGTTTTTATCACCGGGAACAAATTCTGTCAGCATCAATGCCCCTGAACGATTCGTAGAAAGAAACTTGGTATATTTGGTGCTCTCCGCCGAGATACGGTATTTGTTCTTTCCGACACAGGTGAATCTGAATTGAGCACCCACAGCATCACCGAGGACCGTATCCAGTGCCTTAAGGTTTCCGGAAACGAAAAGACCGTTTTCCGCCTTTAGTGCAAAAGAACCTCCATCAGAAATAATAAGACCGATCTTCTGAGATTTTTCTCTGTCAAGCCTGTCAAGTACAAGACCCTTGGGAGTAACTGTAACAATATTTCCGGAGCCTTCATTTCTGAGCATATATGATTTGCCTGACTTTATATAATTGCTGTTATCTTTAAGACAATCCTCATAAAATCTCATCATAAGAGCGACAACATTCTGAGCCGCAAGAGGAACAAGGTCAGCTGCAGCATTGTCAAATGCCTTTGGATCAAGCTGTGATATCGAAGCAGCATACTTATTTGCAGTTTCGCTCAGCTTATTGAGAGGTGATTCCAGTGTCTCGCCGCTGTACAGCTTTGTCAGCCTTTTATCATAAGAATCAGGAACATATTTTTTTGCAAGTGTAACGGTATGCTTTTCAAAAGTTTTATGCGGATTATTAGATTTATCCTCATATTTCATATTTGCAGTGTGTACCGGATTGCTGATATCCTCAAGAAAATGTATGGCCCTGCCCAGATAGTAGACCGCCTGTTCGGGCTTATCATTTTTATACAGGTGTAAAGCA
This sequence comes from uncultured Ruminococcus sp., assembly GCA_902797535.1. Lineage (GTDB taxonomy): Bacteria > Bacillota > Clostridia > Oscillospirales > Ruminococcaceae > YE71. Next base: position 18,010 of record CADBTD010000145.1, read on the forward strand.
CAGGAATAGTTATCTTCAAGTATAGTTCTTGCACTTTTTGCAAAATCACCGAGTCGGTTCTGATAATAACCTTCAGACATAGGCAGCTTCTTGCCCTTGAATGTAGCGCA